>NZ_JAVRBQ020000050.1:0-24453 GCF_034531215.2 Nostoc sp. ChiSLP03a | reverse complement strand
AAATTGGGGGACTTTGATATGTTTTTCTGGTTCCCCCCTTTATAAGGGGAGCCAGCGCGGTCTTGGGGGTTTCCCCCATGAGCGACTGGCGTGGGCTAGGGGGGATCGAATTCTATGCAGCTTTATAAAAAATTGGTATTAGAGGTCATTCTATAAAAGCTATTGGTCAATTTCAATACAGTTGAAGTAGTAAAAATGCACAGTATTTTATCTGGTTGTCGTCCAGTTTGAGCGTTAGCGCAAAGTTTGCTGTTTCGTATTCTCCGATAACTTTAGTGTACGATCAATAAGGTTATTCGGTTCTGGTGGGAGTCAGCCACCAGAGGTAACGGGGAAAGTTCGGTGCAAATCCGGCGCTGTCCCGCAACTGTGAACCAATTTGAGATTAAAGAAAATCTCAAGTTGAGTGAGTCAGGATGCCCGCCGAAGTAGATTTATCAGTTTCACATATCTGCGAGGTACAGATGACTACTACTGTAAATATTTCCCCAACCAATCCAATGGAAGTTGCTGAACATACTTTATTTGTTTGCAAGACCTGTGCCAGTGTTTGGCAAAATGGAAAACGCTTAGGTGAAAGTGGTGGTGAAAAACTTTTACACCAACTTCAGCAGCTTGCACAAGATTGGGAGTTACGAGATCGATTCCCGATTCAGGAAGTTGAATGTATGAGTGCTTGTAATCGTTCTTGTGTAGTCGCCTTTGCTGCTAAAGGCAAATTAACATATTTATTTGGTGATTTAACCGTTGATGGGAGTGCCTCTGCTGTGCTGGAATGTGCTAGCCAATACTATGCTAAAGCAGATGGTTTATTGCCTTGGTCAAAGCGTCCAGAAGCAATGAAAAAGGGGATTTTGGCAAAAATTCCACCTTTATCTATCTAAATGATGCGCGTTTTGATTTTGGGTGGGACGGGTGATGCAGCAGAACTAGCTGCCAAAGCTACGACTATCCAAGGGTTAGAAGTAATCACCTCTCTAGCTGGCCGCACCCGCGAACCGTCAGTACCGTTGGGTGATTTGCGGGTTGGAGGCTTCGGGGGTGTGGCTGGATTAGCTAGCTATCTGCGAGTCATGCAAATCGACTTATTAATTGATGCAACCCATCCTTTTGCTAGTCAGATTTCCTTCAATGCGGCAGATGCAGCAACGGAAGTTGGAGTAGCCCGTTTGATGTTAATCCGTCCGCTTTGGGAAAAAGAAAGTAGCGATCGCTGGATTGAAGTTGACAGTGTTGCAGCCGCAGCACTAGCCCTGCAAAATCAGTCAGAGCGGGTATTTTTGACAGTTGGTAGACAGGAACTCGCCGCTTTTGCTCATTTAGAGAAAATTTGGTTTTTGATGCGGATGATTGACCCTCCTGGCGAAGATGCTTTAGTACCGCCGGGAATGGTATTGTGCGATCGCGGGCCTTTTACCCTCAATAATGAGAGACAAATTCTGATTGAGAATAACATTGATACCATCGTCAGTAAAAATAGCGGTGGCAATGCGACAAAACCCAAGATCATTGCCGCGCGAGAACTGGGCGTAAAGGTTGTGATGGTAAATCGTCCAGCTGTACCGCCAGGGGAGCAGGTTAATAATGTTGATGCTGCTTTGGTATGGTTAGGCGTAGGCGTAGCCCGCCGTAGGCATCGCTGCTAAGTAAATAGGCAAGATTGATAATACAATCTTTCCTAATTCCGTATAATACACGGGAACGATCGCACTAACGAGTTACATGAAAAATCTAGCTCTATTTGCTATACTCCTTGCCATGACTTCTGGATTAGTTTTCGGGACAATGCCAGCCGCTTCTGCTTTAAGTTGGAACTGGAATTATTCTGGTACTGGCATAGCGGCGAATGGTACTTTTACCACTAATGACACCCCAAACGATTTAGGTTTTTACCTGATTACTGGAATTACTGGTACGCGAAATGATGAAACAATTACTGGTCTGCAACCCGCCGGGACTTCAATGCCAGGAAACGAACCTTTTGATGTTGATAATTTAATTAGTCTTAATACTCAGCAGTTAACGGGTAAGGGTTTTGCATATTCCACTTCGGGAAAAAATTATTCTAGTCCATTTTTCGCTAGTTTTTTGCCGACACCAGGTTATTTAGAAGTTTTTTCTGCACCAACTAGACCAGGTTTTGAAAATTTAAGATTAGAAGATAGGGAATTACCCATTAGTTTTTCTGCGACCCTAATCACCGCCCCTTAACCCACTTCTATTTTGAGCTGACTTCATCATCGGCACTTGAGCGCACTTTACAAGCCGACGTATTAACAATACAAGCCGACGCATTAGCATTGTAGGGTATGGTCAAATTTAATTTGCGATAAATTAATGAAATACTGTACTAAGTATTGACGTTCGGTCTTAAACCATTAAATTTGCTAGAAAAATCGCAAGTTTTCTATGGTTCATTGAAACATACAAATTAAAGTAATATAGCAACGGTGGTATCATTGCATCCAAATGATACCGTAATTTTGTCTAGATATAGAATTCTATCGCCCTGTTGACGATAGATTATTTCTAAAAGGAGTTTGCTGCAATGTCCACAACACCAACTACTCGATTAATTTTAGAGACTTTACTCCCCCATCTCAAAGTAGCAGCAGCCTATGCCCATTTTCTACAACCAAAAATTGCTGCACTTCCTGCTAAAGAAGAAGCAAATAACTTTTTTAGTGCCGCTCTTACTGATGCAGATGTGGCTATTCAAAATTTAGTAGAAGTAGTATTACTAGGAACTTTTCCAGATATTCGCTTTTATGGTGAAGAATATGAAAGTTCTAATAATACCAAATATTTTCGCGCTATCGAACTTGGTTCAGAAGGTGATTACTTAGTAACACTTGACCCGATTGATGGTACGAAGTTTTATATGGATGGACATTCTAATTACCAAATTATTCTCAGTATTCTAAATGCGGATGACTTTGAAGCAGTAATTGCCATTTCTCCTGCCCAAAACGTTTATTTTTATGCCCTTCGAGGTGAAGGTGCTTTTAAAGGCACGCTAGACATGAACTTAGAAGCCTGTGTCCCATTAGATATAAGATCCGCCAAACCTGCTATTTTATTGGGATGGGGAATGAATTCCATCGCACATTTATTAAAAGATCGATATAAAGTAATCGATATAGCGAATGATTACTCTAGTGATATTCAAATTCCCAATCTCAATGGTATTCTCAGTGGTGACTTGAGTGGAGCAATCATCAAGTCGGGCAAGTTTCTTGATAGTGCTGCACTTGCTTTTATTGCAAAAGAGGCTGGCTGGATTATAACTACTGTGGACGGTTCAACTTTACCGCCACTGCATACTTGTCAAAACTATAGTATGCCTGGATTGATCGTAGCTGCCTCAAAATCTGTTTATCAAGATTTATTAGAAGCAATGCAAAGCTTTAGGAGTAATGAGTAATGAGTAATGAGTTATGAGTTATGAGTTATGAGTTATGAGTAGTAGTTGTGAATCTTCCCACTCTCAACTGGAGAATTTACTACTGGGAACTTAATTGGATACCGTCTTCTACGACTCATATTATTTTGACAAAATGAAAATCTGTATTGTTGGTGCGGGTGCGATTGGTGGATATTTAGGGGCAAAATTGGCACTGGCAGGTGAAGAGGTGACATTAATCGCGCGTGGTTCTCATTTGGAGGCAATTCAAAAAAATGGGCTGAAGTTGTTTATGGCAGATGGTTCTAGCCAAATTGCTACTCCATTTCTGGCAACTAGCGATATTCAGTCAGCTGGGCCACAGGATGTCGTAATTTTAACTGTGAAGGCTCACAGTGTTCCGGCGATCGCACCTTTTCTCCCTGCACTCTACGATGCTCACACGATGGTGGTGACAGCCCAAAATGGCGTTCCTTGGTGGTACTTTCGTCAGCATGGCGGTGAATATGAAGGGACGCGAATTAAATCTGTCGATCCAGATGGGATTATTGAAACTAGTATCGGTGCTGAACGCGCTATTGGTTGTGTGGTTTACCCGGCAACTGAGATAATTGAACCAGGTGTAATTAAACATATTGAAGGCGATCGCTTTACTCTGGGTGAAATCGACGGCACTAAAACCGAACGCATCCAATTATTAGCACAAACTTTAAAACAAGCAGGATTCAAAGCCCCAATCCGCAATCAAATTCGCACAGAAATTTGGATCAAGTTGTGGGGAAATGTGGCATTTAATCCGATCAGTGCCTTAACTGGTGCGACTCTAGAGGATATTTGCCGCTATCCCCTCACCCGCGAACTAGCAGGGCAAATGATGAGTGAAACTCAAGCGATCGCCGAAAACTTAGGTATAAAGTTTGGTATCACTTTAGAACAGCGAATTAATGGCGCAGAAAACGTTGGTGCCCATAAAACCTCAATGCTACAAGATATCGAAGCCGGACGCGCTACCGAAATAGACGCGATCGTTGGCGCGGTGGCAGAATTGGGAAAACTTACTCAAATTCCCACACCTCATATTGATGCAATTTATGCCAGCGTTAAGTTGCTGGAGGCGAGCAAACAAAGAAGTCTATTTGATGAAAGGTAAAAGGTCAAACTCTTGACGAATTTCTAATAGTGAACGGTCTAACATTGGTTCAAAGTTAAGAAATGGCACAAAAATCTGATGATTGCGAGTTTTTACCCACATTGAAATCAATTCTGGCGTTAATCGCAGTAATTCAAAAAAGATGGAACTGTATAACCAAATCACACCATGACGTTTGATCAAGTCTTCGTACATCACATTTACAGATGGATTTTGGCGCTCATGCAACCAATCTCTAAATTTGAAGTCACTCGTCCAAAATGTCAGCGGCAAAATCTTAAGTTCATCGTACATATCTGTATCACAGCCATAAATGACGTGACTAGCATCATGAGCAAGCAAGATTTTGGCAAAATCCTCTGGTTGAGTACTGGGATGAGTGAGATCGAAATTAACCGCGTAGTATTCCTCCAGCCCTTGACGTAAAGTTTGAGTGCTATTTTTGTTGGTATATTGGGGTCGAGTTCGCAAAGACATAGGTTTGTCAATAATATTATCGATACTATTAGTATCGATAATATCAAATACAAATATAAATCACATTTATAGCTTGTCTGTCAGAGATAAAAATTAATATTAAATTCTTTCTACATGAGTGAATCTGCTAAAAAGCGACCTGGAAGACCTCGCAGTGTTGAGTCTCATCAGGCAATTATCCAAGCGACAATTGATTTACTGATAGAGGTTGGTTTTACTCACATGAGCGTTGATGCGATCGCTGCCCGTGCTGGAGTAGGCAAAACCACGATTTATCGCCGATATAGTTCTAAGGAAGAGTTGATTGCAGATGCGATTGAAAGTCTCAGAGAAGAAGTTGCGATACCTGATACAGGGAGTTTCTGGGGTGACATCGATTCTCTGATTGAGAGTGCTGCACAACTTACACTCAACTCTTTAGGAAAACAGACTGTTGCTATGATTGTTAGCACTGCATTAACCAATCCTCAGTTCGCTCGGATGTATTGGACAAAATATCTACAGCCTCGACGGCAAGCTTTTGCGATCGTGCTAAAACGTGCGAAGGAGCGAGGTGAATTTCAAGCTGATGCCGACTCTGATTTATTCTTCGACACAATCAGCAGTATTATGCTTTATGCATCAGTTTTTCCACCTAGTGCTGAATCGTGGGGTGCTTATGTTCGCCGTCTTTTAGATTTTCTGCTAAGAGATAAAGTGGTTTAAAAAATAGTGCAGATTTAAAAGCTTCTGCATAAAACTTCTAGATACACTAAAATATTTGGCTAGCTGCTAATACGATCCTTCTTTCTTAGAGGCTGTCTCTAAAGAAATATCAAGTTGATGAAAAAAAAATTATGGCTATTAACGATACTGGTTCTAACAGTAGTAGGAATCAGCATCATCACAGGATATAGTAATTCTCTAAAGGCTGCTTCACCTTTAGGGAAAGACACGCTGACGATGATTACTTCCCCAGATTATCCTCCTTATGAGTTTTATGATACGAAAGGAGGCGATCGCCAAATCGTTGGCTTTGATATAGATATTGCCAAAACCCTTGCTGAAAAACTAGGGTTTAAACTTAAAATAATGGAATCCGATTTTAATGGATTAATCCCTGCAATCCAAGCAAATCGCGCTGATTTTGTCATGGCTGGGATGACTCCGACTCCAGAACGTCAGAAAAACATTGATTTTTCAATTATTTATTACGAAGCCAAAGATACGATTGTCGCTCCTAAAGGTAGCAATCTGAAGCAACCCCAAGACTTATCACAGAAAAAAGTTGGGGTGCAACTAGGAACGATACAAGAACAAAATGCCCAAAAAATTGCGAAAAAAGTTGCGGGTATTCAGCTAAAGCAACTCAATAAAGTGCCGGAAGTAGTTCAGGAAATCAAATCTGGGCGAATTGATGCCGCAATTGTTGAGGATACCGTCGCTAAGGGATTTGCCCAAGCTAACCCAGATTTAGAATTTAATACTATTCCCTCAGAGCAAGCAAGTGGATCGGCGATCGCTTTTCCCAAAGGTTCTTCCTTTGTAGAACCGTTTAACAAAGTTCTTCAACAAATGAAGGATGATGGCACATTGGCTAAACTTGTCACCAAATGGTTTTCACAGAATACTGCCGCCAATTCTGCATCTTCAACTCCTGCCAAAGGCGGATTGAATCTCGACTTCACCAGAATTCTTCCTGACATTCCCTTTATTCTGCGGGGAATCCCGTTAACTTTGTTGTTTACCCTATTATCTGTAACCTTGGGGTTAATCTGGGGAACAATCTTGTCTCTGTTAAAAATTCTCGGCATCAAGCCGCTTACCTGGGTTGCTAACGCCTACACTTCTGTTTTTCGAGGCACACCTTTGTTATTACAGTTGGCGTTGGTTTACTACGCAACACCCCAGCTTACAGGCTATGACATTTCCGCATTGGAGGCTGGGGTGCTAACTTTTACCCTAAATTCTGGCGCTTATATGTCGGAAACCATTAGAGGTGGAATTCAAGCGGTGGATAAAGGACAAAGTGAAGCGGCGATGTCTATGGGTGTTCCCTATTGGTTGATGATGTGGGATGTGATTTTGCCCCAAGCATTAAAGAACATTCTTCCAGCATTGGTAAATGAAACTATCGGATTGCTTAAAGATTCCGCCCTGGTGTCAACCATTGGGGTAGTGGAAATATTACGCAGCGCCCAAATCGTTGGTGCAAACAAATATATTTATTTTGAACCACTGTTATTTGCAGGGTTAATCTACTATGTTTTGGTAATGGGTATGACCTTGGGTGCATCCGCTTTAGAAAGGAGGTTACGAGAAAGTGAGTAATGTAATCATTCGCACGGAATTCTTATCTAAATCCTTTGGCAAACTCGACGTACTCAAAGATATTTCCACTGAGTTTTACCAAGGGGAAGTGGTTGCCATATTAGGCCCTTCTGGTTCGGGTAAGTCTACCTTTTTACGATGCATAAACTTGCTAGAACAACCCACCAGAGGCAGAATCTACTTTCACGACCGAGAAATTACCAATCCCAAGGCCAACATTGCTAAAGTACGCCAGCATTTGGTGATGGTATTTCAACATTTTAATTTGTTTCCCCACATGAATGTGCTGGAAAATGTCACCTACGCGCCGATAAAGGTGAAAGGAGTAAACAAGCAAAAAGCAGCAGAACATGGCTTAGAATTGCTGAAGAAGGTAGGTTTAGAATCAAAAGTGTCTGTGTATCCATCCAAATTATCTGGGGGACAGAAACAGCGAGTAGCGATTGCCCGTGCATTAGCAATGGAACCAGAGATGATTTTATTTGATGAACCCACCTCTGCATTAGATCCCGAAATGGTCAAAGATGTGCTGGAAGTGATGAAAGATTTAGCGCTTTCTGGAATGACAATGGCGATTGTTACTCATGAAATGGGCTTTGCCAAAGAAGTTGCCAATCGGATTATGTTCCTCGATCGGGGAAGTTTAGCTGAAGATACTACTCCTAGCGAGTTTTTCCAAAATCCTCAGTGCGATCGCGCCAAGCAGTTCTTAGAAAAAATGCTTTAGAACATCAGAAATTCGCCGCTTTTTTTGTATTCCTGAAACTTTTCTAAAACAGCGCGATCGTTTGGCATTAACTTAGGTAAGTCTGCCAAATCGAAAAATTCCAGCGCCAGCGATTCTCCATCTAAGCAAGCGAGGCTGCCTGACCATTCAACAGCTCGCAAAATCAAATTGAAGGTTTGGACGCGATCGCCGTTGGGATAAGTTACAGTTTCAAAGGCTGGATTGGAAGAAAACCCCACAGCTGCAAAACGCTTAACCGTTAAACCAGTTTCTTCAAAAACCTCTCGTGCTGAACATTCTTCGGCAGATTCACCTACTTCTGGATAGCCACCAGGTAGCCCCCAAACTTTGAAATCACTTCGTTTTTGCAACAGAACGCGCCCTAAGTTATCCTCGATAATCACGTATACGCTAAATAACAGAAGTATGCGATCGCCTACAATTTGTCGTAACTTGCCGAGATAAGAATCTGACCAATTCGCCATAATCTGAGAGAAATTTGTAAAGAAACTCTAAAAGTAGCAAACAGCGATCGCCTGAAAACAGGATAATGCAGTTGAACAGGTTAATCCTTCCCATTCAACCTAGAATTATGGCATCTACACCGAAAATCCTCGCCTTTGCAGGCAGCACCCGGATAGATTCTTACAACAAAAAACTGGTAAAAATCGCGGCGGCTGGCGCTAAGGCAGCTGGCGCAGAAGTGACTTATGTAGACCTCCGCGATTTGCCCTTACCTTTGTATGATGAAGACTTGGAAGCTCAAGAAGGACTACCAGCCAACGCCCGCACGTTTAAGGACTTGATGATTTCTCATCAAGGATTGCTGATTGCTTCGCCGGAATATAACAGTTCACTCACAGCAGTTTTGAAGAATGCCATTGACTGGGCATCTCGTCCATATCAAAATGAAGCACCTTTGGCTTTGACTGCTTTTGCAGGGAAGGTTGCTAGTATTATGAGCGCTTCCCCAGGCGCTCTTGGTGATTTGCGGGGATTGGTTCACCTGCGCTCTATTTTGGGAAACATCAAAGTTTTGGTACTTCCCGATCAAATAGCAGTATCCAAAGCTTATGAAGCTTTTAATGCTGATGGCACGTTAAAAGATCCTAAACAGCAACAATCTATTGAGCGGTTAGGCGATGGCTTAACAAAGATATTGCTGAAGCTTAACTAAATTCTTCAGGTGTTCAGTAAATAACGAACACCTATAAGTAAATGTTTTAATCCCTAATAGGGATTTTGATAAATTGCAATTTCAGTAAAAAGCGATCGCTTTCTCATTCCCACATGTATTTCAATCCCTAATAGGGATTTTGATAAATTGCAATTATATGTGCATTCTATATCTGCATTCACAAGCGGCTTAATTTCAATCCCTAATAGGGATTTTGATAAATTGCAATACAATTTGTTCATGAATATAATCAACTGTTGCTGTTGGGTCATTTCAATCCCTAATAGGGATTTTGATAAATTGCAATCTTAACTAGTAAGTTAAGTTTGATAATTAGTGATTTATTTCAATCCCTAATAGGGATTTTGATAAATTGCAATTCTACCCAATGTAGCAAATGCTGTATTTTCACTTAATTTCAATCCCTAATAGGGATTTTGATAAATTGCAATTTGATGAAGCGTTCTTACTCCATACGGTAAATACAATTTCAATCCCTAATAGGGATTTTGATAAATTGCAATAGTACTAACCGTTTCTGTGAGCCGGATAAAATCGGCATTTCAATCCCTAATAGGGATTTTGATAAATTGCAATACGCGCTAGCTACTCAAATAAATGCCGTGTATAAGCAATTTCAATCCCTAATAGGGATTTTGATAAATTGCAATTTCGATTCCCAAATCTTCGCGTACCCCAATAATAATATTTCAATCCCTAATAGGGATTTTGATAAATTGCAATACTGGCTTTATACCACAGCTTTGCATTTCTTGAATTTCAATCCCTAATAGGGATTTTGATAAATTGCAATAAGTCCACACCGTCTAAAAATACCCGAAGGCCAAATTTCAATCCCTAATAGGGATTTTGATAAATTGCAATATTATTCCGTGATGTCTTCCTCGGATAGAAGATATTTCAATCCCTACTAGGGATTTTGATAAATTGCAATCTCTCCCCAAGAGCTTGTCTGCGTTTGTTTGGGGATAAAGAATTTCAATCCCTAATAGGGATTTTGATAAATTGCAATTAGGGAATTCTGCGGCTTAGACGAAAAGCCACATTTCAATCCCTAATAGGGATTTTGATAAATTGCAATTCAAGTGGTAATACTTTGTCCCCACTCAAATTACCACTTATTTCAATCCCTAATAGGGATTTTGATAAATTGCAATTCACTTTACTTGTATCATGAAAATGCTGAAAAGTATTTCAATCCCTAATAGGGATTTTGATAAATTGCAATCTATCGGAGATGAGGGAGTTAGGCAGATTGTCAATTTCAATCCCTAATAGGGATTTTGATAAATTGCAATAGCGGGAGCCTGAAAGCCAAGCTGTATTTAGTTTTCAAGGTGCGGTTGCGCGATTCTGGAGCAATCATAGCATTAGAGAATTCGTTTTGAAAGAGCGCCAGGAAAATTTAAAGGCTGAAATCGTATTTTGATAAGCATTTTGGGGATTGCGCGGATGAGGATTAGGCGACTAATGGCTTCAAAGCCTTGCTGGAGTTGGGATAGAAGCACTTTTTTTAAGCTGTGAAATTTTTACACCTACCCTTCCGCGCATTTGAGATGCAGAAACCTAGCTAGAAGGAGACTCAGCAAAGAAAATTGTTTCGTCTCGTGGCTGTTCTCCACCAATGCGTTCGACTTTTCGCTGACAACAGCCACAGAGAAAATAAAAACGAACGCTGTCAGTGTCGGGTTTAATCAATTTTGCCAAACGCGATCGCAGTTTAGCATACTGAGTAGAAGTGATATCGCACTCAAACACACTCAGTTGCATCCATTGTCCATAGGACTTGAGAACAGAATGGATTTTAGTCCGACGTTTATCTTCTGGAATGTCGTAGCTGACAACAATATACATGGGAAAGTAGGGGAGAGGGATAAATTACAAATTACTTGAGAATTAAAGGGGGATATTTATCGATTTCGTTCATCAGATACTTACTTAATAATCTCGCTTGAATTTCAAAGGATTCTTGGTAGGTGCATTTGTTTCCCATGACTGGATGTTTGAAACTCGATAGTTTCTTTTGTTGATAGGCGCGAAGGAATGTATGCAGTCCTTCTTTGGTTAAAGACACAGCACTACTGAGCGGTTCGGTGGTAAAGTCAGTTAGGGTTAGCGATCGCTTGTTAATCAGCGACAACACTACAGCATCCACTATTAAAGGACGAAATTCTTCCATTAAATCCAAGGCTAGAGAAGGTCTACCATAACGCTCGACGTGTAAGTATCCTAGATAGGGATCGAAACCAACAATATTTAAAGCACTTTGTACGTCATGACGTAGCAATGAATACCCAAAACTCAGTAGAGCATTAACTGGATCGGTTGGTGGGCGGCGGCGTCTGGCTTCAAATATAAATTCTGAGGTTTTGATTAGCTGTTGAAAACAACCGAAATAAGCTGCACTACCAGCACCTTCTAAGCCTCTGAGAGAATCAATATTGTTAGTGTTTTCGATTGGTGCGATCGCGTTTTCCAATCGAGTGATGTTATTATTCAGGTCAAGATCGGGATGTTCTCGCTGAGTGTGAAGTAAAGTGTGGCGGTAATTTTTCAATTTACCTCGCACAAATCCTCTAACTAAATGTATTGCTGGTTGTGATTCTCCCACAGCTTGCCATTGGGCTTTACGAACAAAAATATTTTTAGTCGCTTCTGGTTCTAAACGCCCTAAATATCGTCCGTTTTGTGTGAGAAATGTTAAACAAATGTGACGCTCTAAAAGTTCACTAACGACGGCGGGAGAAATAGTAGCTCGTCCTAGTACTACAATTCCCTCTAGTTTAATTAAAGGAATATCCATGATAGTTTTTTGTTCAGCTTTAACGGTGAGACGTTCGTCAACTTTACCGATAAAAGCATCAGCTTGTGTTACGTAAAGTGTTCCCATGATTTAATCCTTAATTAATTGAAAGTTATCAAACTCAATACAATTTTGTTAGCTTATTATTTACTACGCGAAGATCCCCCCAACCCCCCTTAAAAAGGGGGGCTTATCTTCCTCCTTTACCCCCTTTTTAAGGGTGTCGCCACAGGCGGGGGGATCTTATTTGAACAGTCTTGAAAGTTAATATGTCCTCAAGCAAGAATTTACCAGAGTATGATTTAATTGACTTCTTGATAACTTTTGACCTTATCGGTTGCTTTGGGTAAACATTGCGAATAAAGACTGCATCCTTGGCAGCGTTTGCTGTAAACTGGTTTTGGCATTGCTCCTGTTTCTAGGAGATTTGTCACAGATTCAATAGTAGCGATCGCACTTTGCCGTAACTCTGGATTAATCTCTACTAATTGCCGTTGATGGGAGTGGGCATAATAAATATATCCAGTAGTTACAGGTTGTCCTGTCATTTCTTCTAAACATAAGGCTTGGGCACAAACTTGCAATTCATCGTTATCCCATTCGCCTTTGCGTCCTCGTTTGTATTCCACTGGATAAACTTGACCAGATTCGGCTTCAATTAAATCAGATTTACCGATGAGTTTGTATTGCTCAGACTTTAGCCAAATTGCCCGAATCTGCCAAGTTTCTCCTCGCTGTATATCGCTTGTGGTGTGGACACGATCGTGTAATGTAGTGCCTTCAATTGTGTATTGATTATCGGTAAATTCTCCTGCACAAAACATCCGCCAACAGCGATGCGGACAATAGGCATATTGATTCAATGCCGCAATGGAAATATATTCGGTTTGGTTCATACTTATACCATTTTAGATTTTAGATTTTAAATTTTGGATTGGAAATCGTCTTCTCTGCCTGGGTTCTATTAATCCATCTGTCATAATAATTTCTCAAATTTGTATTAGGTGGTTTTTAAATGATTATTGAAATTATGGAGAATACAGCCGTCGCGTCATTCCCATGCCCATTGTTGTTTTGCGACCAATTCCTGCATATAAAGCAAAGTCAGCTAAAGCGTTAATTTGCTTAATTTGTATTGGTTCAATTGCTCCCAAAATCTTGTAGTTAACTTCGCCAAGGATGCCAATAAATTTACTACGAGAGTCTGCTAATATTTCTGTGTGAATATTGACAAATGAGGGAAATATTGACTCAATTGCAATCTGAGTAAATTCTATACCACTATACTTATTCCACCGCAAAAGTAGGGAATTAAAGACAGATTCTCTGGTAGGAAGAGTAGTATCATACTGTCCTTGACGGAAGGCAGTAGGCGTGGAAAAGGTAAGATTAATGGAAGAATTGCGGTCGCTAGCTTCTTCGTATAATTGAGCGTAAGTACTGGCATTCGCCCAAGGTTGAATAGATTGGGGCGTGCCTTGAATGCTGGTAATATACAAGTCAGCCGGGCCAAGATGCCAAGGGCGATTGGGATTAAGATTTAGCCAGAGTTGGGTAAGTTTGCCAAATAAAGTGTCATCTAATAAAGAGATGCGCCACCAACAAGGAGTTCCGGCGGGAATGGGTTGTTGATGTGAATATTGCAATTTAGATCCCCCCCTACCCCCCTTCAAAAGAGGGGAGTTAGTTTGCAGGGGAGAAAGAGTGAAAGCTTTATCTGCGGTGGAATCGTGCAAGCGATCGCCTAATTCTTTATCTACAGAACTAACAAGGGTTAAAAATAGGGCGTGGAGATGTCTACCTGTGAGATACTGTGGTGGAATGGGCGATTGAGGTAGCAAATTCAACACTAAACTATGAGGCATACTTTCTTTTTTTGGTTGTAGACTGAGTGCTTCTTGACTCTACAGTAAACTCAGGGATTTCCTGGAGTTCAGCATCACTCAAACTATACTGTTCGCAAACGAGACTGAGGCGATTTCCTGGGGTTTTGACAGCGTTAACCGAATGGGTTAAATCACCTTGAAAATAAACCAAAGTATTGAATTGGGGCTTAATTTGCCCAAGTTGGCGTTTGTGCGATCGCAATACCAGTTCTCCCCCTTCCATATCTGCTGGTACGCGCACATAGAGAACACTGACAACCGCAGGCGGTTCAATGGTTTTGGAGTAGGAACGTAGAGAGCGATCGATATGCGGATCGACGCGGGAGCCTTCTTTGAGTTGTAAAGGATTGAGGTAAAAAGCATTACAACTCGGCTGGAGAGCTAAATCTAAGTAAGGCTTGAAGTAGGGAAACTGCTGTTCTACTTTTGCTAATCCAGAACGCTGAAATACTACAGAAAATCCTTTAGTGGCGACAAAATCACGGTTAAGGTTGTTTATAGCAAAGTAAGGACAAGCTTGGATTTCTCCCCACAAGTTGTTTAGGTAATCGCTGGGGAAAGCGTTGGTTTGTTGTTGATAGTGTTTCACGGGGGATAGAGGAACGATCGCTGAATGTGGTATCTAAAATTTTAAAGACTGTCGAGTGATGATAGTAGTATTCTTTTAAGTGAGAAAAACTACATAGCGAGAAAGATCAATGATAATTGATGATTACAATGCAGCCAAGGCACTAACTGAAAAACTTAAAGACAACTTACCCATTAAAGCACGAGCAGGGAAGGAGTTTTTGAAGACATTAAAGCAAAAAGGAGTAAACGCCGATCCAGACAGAGAATTTGAAATTGATTTCGTTGGTTATTCAGGAGATGAAGGTGGGATTATGTGCGGACTAAAAGATCCAAATAATCCCGAAAGTAAAGAAAAATATGTTTCTTCTATTACTCATCTAAAAATTGACTCTAATCATCCCCTAGCTGCTGAAGTGCAGACTTACCAACGCCAGCGAATACGTAAGTTAATGTTGCAAGATTCTAGAGGTTTTAAAGCCGAGTTAATGACGATAGAGCCTCGAAAAAATAAAAGCTGTCGTAAAGGCTTTGGAAAGTGATTAACTCCGAAACCGATATTCTATCCGAACTGGAATTTTTAAGTTTTGAATGCCATCAAATTGATAATATTGCCCTCGCATTTGGACATTTTGAATTAAGCTAACTGGAGGCATATTCACTACGTCATAGCTAATTACTTGATTGGTGAACATCACATCTAAAGGATTTAATGGATGTGTACAAGTGAATATACCTTCAGAAATTTTAGGTTTCGGTAATGGTTCAAACGTCACTTCAGCCTTGCTCATCCATTTACCCAAGCGAATCCATTTTGGTAATTTGAGTTCTTTTTGCGAAATGATAAAAAACTCAAATACACTTTCTGGCGCTATTTCTTTTGCTCTACCAAAACTAGGGATATTTTTCTGTGTTTTCTCCATTTCAACGTGGTAGTTATTGTTAGCATACTTCCAGGTGTTGAGGATAGAAGAATGATTGAGCGATCGCGCCGGGGTTACATAAATTTGCTGTTGATTGAGTGGCGTTAAATGCTCCTCATATTTTGGCACTTGTTCGGGGCAAAAATAGCGATAGGAATGTTCTTCAGCAACGGTAGTAGAGTAGATTTGGCTATCAACTAAACCCAGTGCATAACAAAGAGCATAATTGTGGATTATTGGCTCTGTTTCATACAGTCGCCCGATTTCACGAGTAGCAAAATATAGGCTGTCGTGCAACTCCAATTGACAGCGATAAATAAACACCATTACTCTTTCCCCACTTTAGCAGTAGTTTTCTTCTTGCTAATATGCTTCTTGGCGTAATCTTTAGCTTCTGCATCAGCCTTCTCTAAAATTGCCTGAATACCTTTCTCACTTCCTGTTAAAGTTTTGACTTCATTAATTAGGGATACAAAAGCATCACCAATGAAATCTGTGTGAACAATAAACTCATCAGCCATCAACGCCTCAATAGCATTTTTAGCAGCAGTAATTACATCATCTTCATCTAGTGGATCGGGAGGATTTATAGTATTATTAGATTTCATTTGGTCATATATTGCCTGAGTCCAACGCAGGTTACTAGTAATTTCTCCATCAGCAAATACAACACCAATCAACTCATTTCTGACGCGACCTGTACGGGTTGTTTGCGCTCCATAGTGGCGAGTCCGCAAGATATTATTAAAAACGTAAAGGAAGCTAGCTTCAGTGGGGTCTTTCAAGGTGACAATACTAGGGAAAAAAACTTGCGGTCTAATATGGTCTTGCTGATTAATTCGACTGGTAACTTCACCAGGTTTAGAACCATTTTCACCCTTGGAAGCCATTGTACCATTTTCATAAGGAGCGTTGAGGGTGAATGTTTCGTGTGATTCATCAAAAGCTGTAATTGAAAATGCTGTGTCTACCACAACTTTTGATTTTTCAGAGCCAGAGTCACCAATAGCAAATCCGTAGATGATGCAATCAGGATTATCCATTGCAAAATTCACGTTGTATTCACATTCTTCAGCCGTCATTAATCCATAGTTACGCAGCAACTCCCGACCAACTAAACGCTCTGGAGTAGACTGTTTGCGCTTGAACATTGACAAACGGCTAATTGTGGTTTTGTCTTTAACTCCTGCTCTTACCCGTGCTTTATTCAGTTCTGCATCTGTTTGAAATAGTGGATAAGATTCGGTAATACGGATGGTCAAAAAATGAGCATATTTCCCCATTGGTTTGTAAGGAATTTCAGCTTGAAAGAATTTGGATTCAACAGTTTTTAAAATTGCCATGATTTTCTCCAAAAAATTGTTTACTACTTGTTTATTTTTAGAGGAAGAATTTATTCCGGTTCATTAACATCATCTATTACAGGAATATTTTCATTTCTTGCTGCATTTTCTTTGTCATCTTCAAGACGATAAAGAAATTCACAGGTATCTCGAATTAAGTTGAGTTGACGGCCTGCCAAACGAGCGCGATCGCCTGCAAATGAGGTATCAAATACCTCCACTACAAAATACTTGGCAAAATCTAGAACAGCTTGCCGTTCTTCTTCTCGTTTGCTCATGATCCAGCGCCCTTCAGCAGTAGAAGAATGAACGCGATCCATCAGTTTAAAAACTTCTGCTGCAACAGCCGCAACTAATGTTTCTCCCTGAAACACGCTTGACTCAGCTTTGAGTATAGTTTCAGCCGCAATATCAACTGGTTTCAAGACAGCATTAGACTTAGGATTATAACGCTTATTAGCTCGATAAAATCTGCGGTATAAATCTGTTAATTTCTTAGGATGATTCAGACTTGATACTTCTCCTACAATTAATTGCTCCATATTAGTGTCATATTTCACATAAGGGTCAAAACAAGGATAAAAATGATAGGCATAAAGCCGAATTTTTTCAATTCGCGCTGTTTCCGAACCCTGATTACGCACCCAGCGATTGAGATAAGAAAAGACGTACAACGGACTGGTTTCAAAATCTTTAGCCAGTTCAGTAAATCTTCCCCAGTTGGCATCGTAACCAGACTTACCTTGTTTAGCATTCACATCTAAATGAATGGCATAAGCGGCGGTAAGCACATTTAAAGGTGCTGGGTATTGGATGCCGTTTTCATTCCAACCTTCGAGGATGTAGTCAAGACGGAAGCGATCGCGTCTTACTAAAGCACGGAAAGCATGAGGCGCACTATCAAGGAAAACACTTTCCTCAAACTCAGCCCCATCATTAAAAGGTGGAATTGGCGACTCTGAAACCACAGTTTTAACATCTAAAATCATCGGGAAAGCAAATGCTAACCAAGTTGGCATTACCCATGATTCGGTATCGGTGCTGTCTCTTCCTGGCGGGAGCGCCATGAAGTAAAATGTTAAAGGCTGGTCTTCAGGATAGGAAAGCTTAAAGGTGCGGTCTTTGTCACGCTGGAGGTTTTCATCAATTAAAAAACTATCTACACTTTGGTAGCGATCGCGTCCCAAATTCGCCTGTAAATCTTTACTGATAAAATGATTGCGAACGCTGGTATCAAAGCGAGTTTGAGCAATACCATTGTATGCTTTCTGTAAAAACTTGTTAGTCTCTGGAGTAAAGTAATAAGTAGGATAAAAATAGAGATAGCGATATTTACCATCTTCAAATTTCTTACCTACAGCTTGAGTTTGATTCATCAAGATTTGCCTCAGCATCATCTCCATACCTGCAATACTGGAAATATTACGTTTAGCGTTAGCACCTCTTAACATTTGCTTATTGGTATAAACTTGTGGCGTAAATAAAACTGCTGATTCCATTTGCTCAGTAACCGTGTAAGCAGAATGAGAAATTGAGCAGATTAATTGTTTCCCTCGCCCTGGTTTTTTCGCGGCGTTGTAGTTTGCCAACTCTTTAAAAAAGATTTCGGCTTGGTCGGTAGGTGATTTTTGTCGCGTTTCATTTGGAAGCATAATCACGCGATCGCACCAATCCCTTAAATCTTTCCATTCATCAGGTAGTTTGTACTGATTAATGATTGGTTCAATAACTTCTATCCATCGATTAACCAGACTTTGACAAATTTCACGAACGTCTTCTTGTCCTAGATTACGTTTAAGGTATTGCGTTGCAATATAATACCAGTCATACGCTATGCCTCCAGTATCTTTAAGTTGCTGAAGTGCAATAACTTCAGATTTATACTCAGATAAATTAAGAAAATCAATAGCTATCTCTGTAAGATTAATAGTTGGAATTGAAGGGAGTTCTTTGTTGTTTTTAATTAGGGCTTTAACTCTATCAAGATACTCTTTCCAAAATTTTCCAGTTATTAAAGCTCCTAATTCTGCCAAATGATCTATACGAATATCTTCTGCAAAATCGATTTCGATATTCTTAGCTAAAATACCTTTACGCTGGAATTGAGCTAAATTAGTAGCTTTATCTGCTGCCTTGCTGGTTTTTACTTTACTCGGTACTGCATCAACGGTAAACTGCATTAAGCCTTTGATGTCGAGGAAGAGATTGTAGTAGTCAGCATATTTCATCCCAATATTTCCCCGACTGAATCCAACTTTTCGGAGTTGAAGTTGGTTAGCGCAGAGTTGTTTTATCGTATCAATAACGCGATCGCCTAATCCTTCTCGACTAATTTTTGGAGCATCTTTTCTAGCTAAATAAATTACTCCTGTGGGTAGGTAAAGCAGTATTTCATAGTAGGTTTGATCCTCAGTATTGAGGCTAGTGTATGCTTTCATTAAGGCATTATTAACTACATTAGTTAATACACCCCGGTTTTCAGCAATGCTGTGATATGTAAATTTCAGTTGTCCATCACTCAAATTATGTATAACTTCTTGGAGCCTGGAGTTCTCTGCATCCTGGGGATGTTTAACAATTGAGGCAAGAGAATCAGCCAAACAAGTTAAATCAGATAAACTACGAAGAGTACGGTCTTTGAGAACAGGATTCAACCCAAATTCAGAAAAATTCCAGTTAGTATCCCAGCGACGTTGAGCATTATAAACCATACACAACAAATCATCTAGATACTCTCGATAAGCTTCAGTATTTTCTGGATTTATAAAGTTATTCAACCCTAACTGGTGAACTTTTTTATCAATAATTTCACGATGTTCTGCTAGCGGTAGTTTGCGGCAGTTTTCAGGAACATCAGGAAACTTTTCAAAATCATGTAAAATAAATCCAGCAATTACTAAACGCCGTTCTCGCTCTTTCACCACTCGCTGCACTGTGGTATTAAGTTTTTCTAAACGTTTCTCAATTAAATTAGCGGGGAATAAACCATTGAGTAAGTGAGTATTTAGTGATTGGTCAGCAGCATTATCACGTCTGACTTTACTTTTTCCTTCAGCTTCTCGCTGTTGGTCAATTTCATCAAAAAACTTACCGCCTTTCGCTGTTACACCAATAGCTATCCGTAACAGATTTGGTAAAACATACTCGCCAAAGTCTGCCATTACCTTATCATCTGGATTTTGAGCCTGAATTGCTTCTCGTAATAACTTGAGTGTTAGTAACTCGCCTTCAATTTCAATGGTACGGTCTGAAGAATCACCATCAAAACCAAAATCACCTGATAACCAATCATCATTAGACATTTTCAAACTCCAGTTTTTTACTCTACGCCTTCTAGCAACTTGGCAACTTGCTCTGGAGCCGGAAGCTGATTTTTTAATTCTTGAGGCAACGTAGAAAACAGTTTATAAGTTGCTATACCAATTGGTTTATTCGATTCTCTCAGTGCATACTCAACAATAGTTTTATCCTTGGATTTGCAAAGAATAATTCCGATTGAGAGATTTTCGTCTGGGAATCGAGATAAATCATCTAAAGCCGCCAGATAAAATTGCATTTTTCCCACATACTCAGGTAGGAACTCTCCAGTTTTTAACTCAATCGCAACTAGACATTTTAATTGGCGGTGATACAGCAACAGGTCGATAAAAAATTCTTTATCGCCAACTTTTAAGCGATACTGACTGCCAACAAAAGTAAACCGCCCACCCATTTCTTGCAAGAATGGTTCAACTCTTGCCAAAATCGCCTGTTCTAGCTGTCGTTCACTGTGTTCATCTGCTAGTTCCAAGAAATCAAAAGTATATTCATCTTTAACAGCTAGTTTTAATTGGTTACGAATCTCTGCTGGAACAGTTTTATCAAAGTTAGTCTGATTCAACAGAGTCTTTTCATAAGTTTGATTTTCAATTTGGTGAATCAAAACATTCTTTGTCCAGCCAAATTTACGAGTCATTCTGATATAAAATTCTCGTTCTAGGTTATCTTTGCACTTCTCTACAATGACCAGATTGTGACTCCATCCAATTTCTCGCACCATTGGTGCGAGTTTTTCATTGTTGACATAAGATTCATAAAAAAGCCTCATCCGCCAGAGGTTAGCAGCAGAAAATCCGCTAATTCCTGGAAACTCTGCTTGTAAGTCTTTTGCTAACTGTTCTACTACGGATTTTCCCCAGCTAGCGCCCTGCTGTTGAGTAATAATTATCTGTCCAATGTCCCAATAGAGGTTAATCATTTCCCGATTAACTGCTTTTAGTGCTTCGTACTGGGCTGAACGAATACGCTGTTTTATTTCCATTAGCAAATCTCTGTAATCGTCTGAAATTGGGTTACTCATAACGGAAAAAGTTCAACTCGTTCATGACTAACTAGCCGTCCATAAACTAAACAGGCTTGTACATCTTCCCGTTCTAACCAGGGATAAGCTTCTAGCAAGGTTTCAATAGTATCTCCTGCCGCCAACATCCCCAAAATATGTTCAACTGCAAGGCGACGACCTCGAATAATTGGTTTACCACTAAAGATTTGAGGGTTGACAGTGATTCTTTCCAATAGATGTTGTTCGTTCATGTTTAGCTATGTAGTGACGGTAGATTGTTTTATGGTGTGTACGCTGCAAACAGTGTCTTAATCTGGTGGGTAATGAAAATCCACGAGATTCTGTAAATTCTCATTTCGACAAACTTGATGTCCGAAATTTGTCTCTAAAAAACTGACGCGATGCTCAAGGTCAGCTAGCTGATTATCTTGAATGACATTCTGCTGTCGTACTGCTTCCATTGCGTCAACTAAATAATGAAGTTGTTTAAGTACCGTGCGAATCAGGTGGAGGTCGGCATTCTGGTTTTGCATTGCTTTTGCATAGAATAACGATCAGTATATAGAGTTTACAGTGTATTAACCAGGGAAACTCCTTTACCCTGCATAAAACCTGTACACTATAGTATAAGTCTAGGGCAGTGAAACACTCAAAATCCCTATTAGGGATTGAAACAATACCCTGTGAACGTACTACTGTTCGTTCCTCTGCCTTCAGACTTTGAATCACTAAAATCCCTATTAGGGATTGAAACCTCAAGCAACCCATATCTCATCTCCTTTGCTTTTAAACGTATAAGCAAGCGTATCTAGCAGCAGCGCAGAGTGACCAAAAGCGATCGCATACGGTGCAGTAGCATCATGAAAGCTATACTGATCGCTGATGCCATAAATTTGAAAATTCATTGGTAGCCTTAGCTGCATCCGCACTTCAGCAAGAGGACGGCGAATCACGTAACAGACCAAACCTTCCTTTTTTAGGCGTTTGTTAATTTCTGCAACCCAATAGTTGTCAGGTTGCCAAATTTCCACACCAGTCAAAACCTGAACTTTCCAAGCGTCAGCAATTGGCTGCAAGTTTCCAGAATAGGTAAACTTCCAGTTCAGCCGTTCCTCTCGGTAGGAACGCAACTTCATAAATGCTAGACAATAAGCAAATCTACCTTTGGTAATGGGTTGTCTGGTGCGTTCTGCGGTTTCTTTGAGTGTCCGTATAAATGCCGCTTCCGTCCACATTTCAATTTCTAAATTGCCCAAAATACCCGGTAAATCGTAGGTTTTAAACCTATCTGCTTCGTTTTCTTCCGTTAAGTCGTATAAACCACACTGCAAAGGACTTGAACCTCGAAAACTGGCAGCATCATCAGCAATGGGATTTGCTGATTTACCTGAAAGCGCTTGCCAATCTTTCGCCCATCCTTGAATACGTCCGGCTTGTGACTTCAGACTTGTTTCAAATACTTGTTCACAGGCTTCTTGAAACTTGTCTCGGCTTTGGGCATACTGTTGTTTGATTGTGCGATCGCTCAGTTGATAACATAACCAAAATGATTGCACAGCCCCCCAACGACGATAATAACCACGAAAATCGTTGATTTGTCGATAATTCTCAGTAATTGTATTGTGAAAATAGGGGCGATCGCAAATACTATTCACTTCTAACGGTGGAGTATCCCCTTTAAACAAACGCTCTACCAAAAAGTTAGCAACTAGAGAAAAAGCTGTGAAATTCTCAAACTTGATTTTCTGACCATCTTTCTCATATTCGTCATGCCTTCCTAACCGCCCTAAACGTTGGATGAAGTTACCTGCATCGGATGATTCAAAAATTATAAAATTGATTTTGAAATCAACTCCAACATCAATTGTGCTAGTACCAATAACCAAATCAGCAGAAAGACTCCGCTCCTTTTTTCCTTTTCCCGATAACCCTGTATTCTCCCCAACTTTCAATCCGTAAGGCTGTAATATTTCCCGAAAAAACTGAGTGAGGTGTTTGACTGCTGCAATTGAGTTAAGGATGATTGCGCCTTTACTTCCTGGATACTGCTGAAACTGAGCCAAAATTAACTCACTATTTTCTTTTAGCCAGGTTTCCGAAGCTTTAAAGGATGGTTCCAAAGGAATAAAATTCAACGAAATTGTCCGTGCTACCTGCCGCCATCCCTGTGCTTGTAGCTGCTGTCCTTGTTCTGGTGTATCGGGAAATTGATATTTATTTTGTTTTAGAGGATCAATTTCTTTACAACGAAATCCTGCTTTTTCTAGTCGCCCAATTAAGTTTGTATCTGGTGTAGCTGAGAGAAACAGAAATTTTTTGCGGCGATTTGTATAGCGAATTAACAACATTGTGTTAATTACACTAGCAATTTGGGGAGCTGCGAAAACGTGAAATTCATCAAAAATAAATAAGTCAAAATCTTTATCAATTCTGCCCCATAACTTATCTGGACTATCGCCACGAATTATGTAAGCACCTCTATGCAAGTAGTGAAAAATATCAGGGGTGGTTAATAATGCTTCTCTCTGGTTAGTGAGAGTTGCGATCGCAGCTCCTTTTTTTAATCCCTCATTTTCGGCATAAATCTCTAAATCAGCCCCACTGAGGCGCACTACACGCGGCTGATTGTCTGGCTGAAATTTCTCAATATATCCTTTAATTTGCGTTTCTTGATCGCGGGCGAGTTCGTTGGTTGGGTAAAGTCCGATCGCAGAAAATTCACCCTGAAGCACTTCTAGGTAAGCCGCTAGACTTTTACCATCACCAGTCATCGCAGTGTTGAACACTACATCAATATTTGGATCGCGCAACGCTTCTAAAGTTACGGCTTGATGCCAAGAAAGCAACCAATCTTTAGGTAACTTCACTCCGTCAGGTGTCGAGACGGTTTGGGAGTAAACAGGCTTGAGAGTAATATGGTATGCTTCCGTCATTTGTTTTTTGTTTCCACCTCAATATCCTGATATTCTTGAATACTTCCTTATCGAATTTTCTACATAGCTATCTCTTGTAATCTCCGCAGCGTATGCAATACAAGCCAGAATATCTTCTCTTTCCAAACCAGGATATTCTTCCAAAATTGTCTCTATTTTTTCTCCACTTGCAAGAAGGTCGAGAATTAAAGAAACCCATATACGATGACCTTTAATACAAGGTTTACCGAAACAAATATTTGGATCGATGGAAATTCGAGATAGTAAATTGTTCTTATACCAATTTAATGTGAAGTTACACATATCTAGATCCCCCTAAATCCCCCGATAAATTGGGGGACTTTGATATGTTTTTCTGGTTCCCCCCTTTATAAGGGGAGCCAGCGCGGTCTTGGGGGTTTCCCCCATGAGC
>NZ_JAVRBQ020000049.1:0-31412 GCF_034531215.2 Nostoc sp. ChiSLP03a | reverse complement strand
TATAAAGCTGCATAGAATTCGATCCCCCCTAACCCCCCTTAAAAAGGGGGGAACCGGAAAAACATCTATCAAAGTCCCCCTTTTCAAGGGGGATTTAGGGGGATCAAGATATGTGCAACTTCACATTAAATTGGTATAAGTTACTTTAAATACATTAATAACGGTAATTATGTCATTTCGTTCCTCTTAAAAGAGAAGATGAATTTGCAGATTTTAAAAATAATTGGAAGTTAGAAAAGTTATAAGTAAATTTGAGAGAAACAAAGTGAAAAACTTTGATATCTGTTGAAAATAAATTTATTGAGGTTTATTTTGTTTTTGTATGCCTGCGGAAATTACTAATATCGGCATCAAATTGTAGTAGTAAACTATTAGAGTTTGCGCGATTATGTATCAAACTCCGTATTTTTAAGTCCTAGATTGAATCGTTGAGTTTATAATTTAAAGCTGTGACTCAGCACTCAAAACTTATAATTGGAGCGAAGCAACTGGTGAGCAGCTTATTACAAGGAGTCAACCTGTACTTAATTGGTATTATGGGCGTTGGTAAGACGACAGTAGGGCGCTTACTAGCAAAAGAACTGGGTTATGGGTTTGTAGATACCGATGGTGTCATTGTCCAAGCAACAGGTAAATCTATCAATCAATTATTTGCAGAAGTTGGGGAAGCCAAGTTTCGCCAGTTAGAAAGTGACGTACTTTCACAAATTTGTGCTTTTACAAAGTTGACTATCGCAACCGGTGGGGGCATTGTATTGCGGCGAGAAAATTGGGGTTACTTGCACCACGGTTTGATAGTGTGGCTAGATACGCCAGTGGAGATAATTTACAGTCGTTTAGCTGAGGATACCACAAGACCACTGCTACAAGATATCGATCCTAAAGCTAAGTTGCGATCGCTCCTCGAACAACGAACACCACTTTACTCTCAAGCCGATTTGCACATCATCGAGCGAGAGGGAGATACACCTGAAGATGTTGCCAAGCGAATACTTGAGGCAATTCCTGGCGTTCTCAAAACACAAGTTTCTCATTAAGAAGACTCAAATTACCAAATTTTGCCCATCCGTAGGATAAATCCTGGTAATTCTGGATTACCATTAACTGCTTCGGGATTATCCAAAATTTCAACTTCTCGATTCGGACGGTAAATGTAGACTTTTCGATTCTGCCGATCGATTAACCAGCCTAATGATGCACCATTATCGATGTACTCCTGCATTTTCTCTTGTAATTTGATCGGGCGATGTCTACGACGGGCTACGCCTACGCTAGAGAAGCGTAACTCAATCACAAAGCTGGGGCAAATTGGTGCAAATGAGGCTTTTTGTGCATCTGTTAAGGCGTTCCAACGCTCCAGTTCAATCCAAGAAGCATCAGGGGAACGTATCGCTCCATTAGGTAGCGTAAAACCTGTACTGGAGTCAAAGCCTATGCCAGTACCATCTTGTTCTTGGCAGCTATGAGATATTGTTACAAGGTACAAAGTCTTCTACACTGACTGCATAGGTTTTAACTCTCTCTGTTAGGCTCCTCATGACGGTCAACGATTCTGAATACATCAGGCAAGCTGAAGCCACTCGTGTACGTGTACTCAGCGAAGCACTACCTTATATTCAACAATTCACAGGTCGCACTGTTGTTGTCAAATATGGTGGCGCAGCAATGAAAGATAGCGCACTCAAAGACAAAGTTATCCGCGACATTGTATTCTTATCCTGCGTGGGCTTGCGTCCGATTGTAGTCCACGGTGGTGGCCCAGAAATTAACAGTTGGTTAGATAAGCTGGGCATCGAACCACAATTTAAGAATGGTTTGCGAGTCACTGATGCCGCCACAATGGATGTGGTGGAAATGGTTTTAGTTGGTCGAGTTAATAAAGAAATTGTCTCCCTGATTAACCAAGCTGGTGGTTTGGCTGTCGGACTTTGCGGTAAAGACGGTAATCTATTTACAGCCCGTTCTCAAGGTGAAGAAGGCATCGGCTTTGTGGGGGAAGTCAGCAATGTAAATATCAAGATTTTGGAAACCCTCGCTAGCAATGGCTATATTCCAGTAGTCTCTAGCGTCGCCGCAGACGAAGCAGGACAAGCTTATAATATTAACGCCGATACTGTAGCCGGGGAAATTGCCGCAGCATTAGGTGCAGAAAAGTTAATTTTACTGACCGACACCAGTGGAATTTTAAAAGATTACAAAGACCAATCTACTTTGATTCCGAAAGTAGATATCCGCGAAGCCCGCGAGTTGATTGCTGATGGTATAGTTAGCGGTGGGATGATTCCCAAAGTGAATTGTTGTGTGCGATCGCTTGCTCAAGGAGTCCGTGCCGCACACATCATCGATGGTCGCATTCCCCACGCGCTGTTACTGGAAATCTTTACTGATGTTGGGATTGGGACGATGATTCTCGGTTCGCAGTTTACCTATTAGAGTGCTGAGTGCTGAGTGAGAAGTGAGGAGTGAGGAGTAAAGAGTTCTTATTATCCCCTCATCTCCCTACTCTACCGGGGATAGGTAATAATAACCCGCGATCGCCCACCGCTAAATGGTGTACGAGGCCATGAATTATTGATAATTACTGGATTAACTAGGGTTGAATCTCGAATTGTTGGATCGATTGGCGTGAAATTTCTCACGTTTTGCCTAAACTGGGGATAGGAATAATCGCGGTAATGATTGCGTTGTGGTATTAGTCCCGTTGTTGGGTCTACAAGCATAGGTGTGGGAATCGGACTACCATAAATAAAGGAACCCACAGAAGGCGACGATCGCCTGACTCCATAACCATAACCACCATCATTTACGAACACGCGCTGGGCAGAATGCGATCGCCTGACTCCATAACCACTATCAATCACGAACGCGCGCTGGGCGGAAGCTGGAGCAATGCTTACACCCATCACTGCTAAAGTCATACCTGCTAAGAGCCAATTCAGTTGCGAATGCTTGATTTTCAACATAATTTTGCTCACCTGCATTTGATACCGGAATTTTTAATCAGAAAATAGTCGCAGCTACTTACTTAAAATTTTAGAAGTTTATCCACTTTCTGATTGCCAGCTTTTGAAAAGATTCTAAAAAGATTGCTGGCATTGGCAAAATGAAAATAGTGCTAATTTTTGTATAAGACGTGAATACAGAAAGTCTAGAAATTGCTAAAACTCGCTACCAGGCTGGGAAAGTTGCCTTTGAGAATGGGCAATACCGTGAAGCCGTAGAAAATTTAGAAAAGGCCAGCGCTCTGTTAGCTCGTAATTCTCGTCTTGGGGGCGAAGTAGAAATTCATCTAGTGACAGCTTATGAAGCGGCTGGACGCACGGATGATGCGATCGCTCTTTGCGAAAGACTCAAACGCCATGCCCATTTTGAAATCAGCAAACAAGCGCGGCGGATGCTTTATATATTAAAAGCACCAAAGCTGAAAAGACCCAGCGAATGGATGACCGAAATCCCCGATTTGGGTAAATTAGCTGATAATGAACTCAAAATTTCTATACCTGCTAAGTCTACTAAATCTTCTGGGGAGCAAAAGCCTAAACTTGCCGAGCCAGAATTTGTTGACCTCAGTCAGGTCAATACCAGAGATAATCGCTTTATCTGGGTGGCGCTAATTGCCATTGGTTTAACCATCTCGTACTTGGTTTGGTTGAATTTTTCCGGAACCCCTGGCTGATAATAATTCTGTTGACTTTTGGGGAGATTTATAGTTATGAATTCTTCAATTTTCGGAAAGATTTTCTTGTGGTTAATCAGATCGTTTAATTTCGTGTTGGCAAATATGAAATTGCCCTCACGACTGAATGGCCGAAATCGAATAAACCGAGTCTTTCCCATCCGAAATCCTATTCTGTGGCTAGTGCTGTTAACATCTCTGCTACTGACTGGCTGTGTGAAGTACGATGTGGGGCTTAACTTTGACAACTCAAATAGTGGCGAACTAGTACAGCATATTAAGTTGGGAGAACGGCTAACCAGTTTTAGCGGCGATTCGGTGTATGAGTGGTTAAAAAGCATAGAACGCCGCGCCCGTCAACTTGAGGGTAAAGCACAGCGAGTTTCCCCAGAAGAAATCATCGTCACAATTCCTTTTAGCAGTGGTAGGGAATTGCAAGAGAAGTTCAACGAATTCTTTAACTCCCGTGCAAATCAACCCTCTGAGTCTGTACAGAGCGAATCTGGCTCAGAACTACCGAAAATTGAATCAAACGTCCTCTTGGAGGAGAATAATTTTTTACTTTTAGTCCGAAATCGGTTGATTTATGATTTGGATTTGCGATCGCTCTCTCTAATTGCCAGTAAAGGTAATGTACTAGCTAATGCTGGTTCAATTCTCGATTTGGAATTTAGCTTGAAGACTCCTTGGGGAGCCAAAAATATTCAACTAACTGAAACTGCAATTGAGCCAGAAAAAAATGGCAATAAATTAGTGTGGAAACTCCAGCCTGGCGAGCTAAATCACATAGAAGCTGTTTTCTGGCTTCCTAGTCCCCTTGGTATCGGTGGGTTGTTAATTATCCTGTTTGTCTCAGGAGGATTGTACTTGAGATACAATTTCATGCCAGATCCCAGAATTCAGTTTCCTCCCAAAGCAGCAGCCATTCAAGAACAGTAAACTATTTATTTGTTAAATATTCTTAGCGAAGCCGATGCATTTTTCATCGGCTTTTTTACCTTTTTCCCAGCTTTTTATAAAAATGATTCATAGCGAATTAGCCAAAGAAATTGTTCGTGTTTCCTATTTGAAAGGCGAGTTTCGGTTACGTTCTGGTCAGATATCTTCTCATTACTTTGATAAATATCAGTTTGAATCTAATCCTTTGTTACTGAAACAGTTAGCTAAAGAAATGGTAAAAAAGATTCCACCAAACACGGAAATTCTAGCCGGACTGGAATTAGGAGGAGTTCCTTTAGCAACAGCAATTTCATTAGAAGTTGAATTACCAGTTGTCTTTGTTCGGAAAACAAAAAAAGAATATGGTACTGAGAAAATAGCAGAAGGATTTGATATTCAAGGGAAAAAATTGTGTGTCATTGAAGACGTGATTACAACAGGTGGTCAGGTTGTAAAAAGTACCGAAGCGCTGCGTAATCAGGGAGCGATCGTGGACTTTGTACTCTGCGTAATCTGGCGCGGAAGAACGGAAGACAACAGCCTCGAAAAAGCTGGTATTCAAAAACTTCCTCTATTTGATATGGAAGAGCTTTCAGTATGGATGGAGCTGTCTTGAAGCCCACAATTAAAACATCTTAGACAATAGCCCTAAAAATACTTAGGTTTGAGATAAAACTTGTGTAATTTCAGCTTAAACATTACTATTGCTATGTTCTCGTTGTTCGCTGCCATACCAACGTTCAGCAAGCCCATTGAGTTGATGAAGGATTTCAATGAGTTCCTGTCCGCGTTCTGTAAGACCGTAAGTGACTTGAGGTGGGATAGTTGGTTCATACTGGCGATAAATAATTTCTGCTGCCTCAAGCATCCTCAGTCTTTCTGTCAGCATTTTGGTTGATATGCCTTCTACTTGGCGCTTCAATGCACCAAAGCGAATAGACCCGCGATTACACAACACCCATAGTATGTACATTGTCCAGGGCCCTGATAATAAGGACATCAAAATACTGATTGGGCAAGCATCAGGATTTGTAGAAGCAGACATCGATAAGTTAGCCAAAATTATCCAACAGTTACTTTATAGTAACTACTTTACTTTAGTAACTAGTTACTTTTAGTATCTGATGTAATGCTTTGAAATAAAGATTCAAAAAAAGTAAAAGCAGAAATCCTAGTTAATCAGGAGATATTTGTGGTAAATATTCTACATATTGATTCCAGCCCCCGTGGTGAACGATCGCACTCCAGAGAATTATCTAAGGAATTCGTCAGTGCTTGGAGAGCAGCGCATCCTGAAGATGCGATCGTCTATCGAGATTTAGGGCATTACCCAGTTCCTCACGTTGATGAAGCTTGGATTGCGGCGGCATTTTCACCACCAGAAACCCATACCCCAGAATTAACTGAGGCACTTAGGATTTCTAACGAACTGGTTGATGAGTTTTTGGCAGCCGATCGCTACGTCTTTGGAGTGCCAATGTATAACTTCAATATACCTTCCACCTTTAAGGCTTACATCGACCAAATCGTTCGCATTAACCGGACTGTTGCCTTAGATGCTCAAGGTTTTAAAGGGTTAGTTCAGGGCAAAAAAGCGGTTGTCATTACAGCTCGCGGCGGTGACTTTAGCGCGACATCTCCTATTCTTGCTTATGACTTCCAAGAACCCTACCTGCGGGCAATTTTCGGCTTTATTGGGATTACAGATATTCAATTTATTAACGCTAACAGCCTGAATGAAGGTGATGCCCGTACCCAATCTCTATCAGAAGCAAAGGCAGCAATTCAAGATGCGATCGCCCAGTGGTAATGTGATGCGGGGCATTGGGCATTGGGCATGGGGCATGGAGAAGAGACAAGGTAGACAAGGAAGAGGGGGGAGACTTGGGAGAGACTGGTTCAATAATTCCTCCTTGTCTCCCTTGTCCCCTGCTCCCCCTGCTCCCCCTGCTCCCCTGCCCCCTGCCCCTCTGCCTCCCCTTCACGGTGACAACCGCTCAATCTTCCAAGTGCTATTATCTAAACGGCTATAAAGTAAGCGATCGTGCAGACGGCTAGGGCGTCCTTGCCAAAACTCAATTTCTGTAGGGATAACTCGTAAGCCGCCCCAATGAGGTGGTCGAAGAATCTCCTGATTTTCATGTTTGCTTTGAAACTCTTGCAAGCGCCGCTCTAAGACTTCTCGACTTTCTATGATCTCGCTTTGATTAGATACCCATGCACCTAAGCGACTGTTAGCTGGGCGAGTGTGAAAATATTGGTCAGACTCAGTTTCGGAAACTTTCTCCACATACCCCGAAATTCGGACTTGACGTTCCAGTTCTGCCCACCAAAAGACTAAAGCCGCCTGGGGGTTTTCTGCTAATTCTTGTCCTTTGTGACTGTTGTAGTTAGTAAAGAAGGTAAAGCCCCGTTCATCAAAATCCTTAAGCAGCACCATTCTGGCTGAAGGCTTACCGTCTGGTGTGGCTGTGGCAATGGTCATGGCATTAGGTTCAGGGAGTTGTGCTGCTAGAGCCTGATCGAACCATTTTTTAAATTGGATAAAAGGATTAAGTTCTACTTCGAGTTCGCTCAAGCCTTCCAAGGTGTAGTCTTTGCGAAGGCCAGCTACAGTTTTGTCCATTGTGATTTGTTTCCTTGCTATCAGATACGCTTATATATATCTTTGTTAAAAATATCTATGATGATAATCAGTGCCATCAAGAATTTTACAAATTCTCTCAAGAAATATTTAAAATAGGTTGCGTCAGATGCGCCGTTCGACCTCCCTTCGACGTCTGTTAATTTATGGTCTGAGCGGTCCAGTTATCGCTCTCAATATCTGGCTACTATCCTTGCTGTTTCGCTATTTCCAGCATCCCATTACTGTTTTGAGCATTGCGGCGATTCTGGCTTTTCTGCTCAATTACCCGGTTAAGTTCTTTGAACGTGCCCGGATCACGCGCACTCAGGCGGTGATTATAGTTTTACTTGCAACATTAACCTTGCTTGGGATTCTGGGCGTCACCCTAGTGCCGTTGATCGTTGATCAAACAATCCAACTGTTAAATAAGATCCCTGATTGGTTAACCGCCAGTCAAGCAAACCTAGAGCAGTTTGAGATGTTGGCAAAGCAACGACGTTTGCCAATCGATCTGAGGGTTGTGAGTAGTCAAATCAATGCCAACATTCAAAATGTAGTGCAACAGCTAGCTTCTGGTGCAGTAGGATTTGCTGGAACACTACTTTCTGGATTAGTTGACTTAGTGTTAGTCATTGTGCTTGCATTTTATATGCTTTTATATGGCGATCACGTCTGGTATGGTCTGATCAATCTTTTACCCTCTAACATTGGAGATCCCCTCACCACATCCTTGCGCTTAAACTTTCAGAACTTCTTCCTTGGGCAGCTGTTACTAGGATTGTTCATGGTGCTAACCCTGACACCAATTTTCTTAGTCATAAAGGTGCCTTTTGCCCTGCTGTTTGCCATTTTAATCGGTATTTCAGAACTCATTCCTTTTATTGGGGCGTCTCTCGGTATTGGTCTGGTGACAATTTTAGTACTACTGCAAAATTGGTGGTTAGCAGTTCAAGTTGCGATCGCGGCAATTCTTATGCAGCAGGTTAAAGATAACTTATTAGCTCCCAGAATACTCGGTAATTTTATCGGACTCAATCCTATTTGGATTTTTGTAGCTATTTTGATGGGATTTGAGATTGCTGGCTTGTTAGGGACAATTGTTGCTGTTCCAATTGCTGGTACTATTAAGGGCACTTTCGATGCGATTAAGAGCGGCAAGCCGAGTGATTTTGTCTCAACTGTCACTATTGCCCATGATTCGCCTCCTAATTAAGGGGGCAGGGGGGCAGGGGGAGGGGGCAGGAAAGACAAAGGGACAAGGGAGACAAGGGGACAAGGGGGAATTATTGAACAAGTCTTTTTCTTATCTCCCCCCTCTTCCTTGTCTACCTTGTCTCTTCTCAATGCCCTATGCCCCATGCCCAATGCCCAATGCCCAATGCCCAAGGTCAAAAGTTGCACAATCTAATCTCACAATTCACAATGGTGATCGATTACAAATTTTAAAGGATATTGCCAGCAGGTAATTTCTGAAAAAAGAAGCGCAAGCGAATGTATAGAGTATACGCTTTGCCAATAGTCAATTAGTTTAGTCTTGAATTTACAGTCTTTTGATTCTCATTAATTAACTTAGAGCCTGTTGATGGAAGCTTCCGAGCTGTTAGAAACAATCACATTTTTGATTTACCAAGCCGAGCAGGGGGAAATTGATCCTTGGGATGTCCAAGTGATCGAGGTGATTGACCGCTATTTAGAACTGATGGCACCGGGGGCAATAACAAGAGGCTATGAAGCGGACTTGTCTCAATCTGGACAAGCATTTTTATCAGCATCAATGCTGGTATTATTCAAGGCAAATACCTTGATGCAATTGTCAACAGTAGGAGATGCACAAGATGGTGTAGAAGATGATGCCCTATTGTCAGATGAAGACGGTGTATTACATCAGGGTCATCGTCTACCCTTAGAACGGCAATTACGTCGTCGTCCAGCGGCGATGCCACCACCAAAGCGCCGGGTGACTCTGCAAGAGTTAATTGAGCAATTGCAGATTATGGCTAACCAACTGAAACTGGTAGAAAAAGTCAGCAAACCTATCCGTCCCAGGCGTCAACCTAGCGTTCAAAGTATGCGAGAGGCGCTGGAGTTAGCTCACCAAGAAAATCTGACAGAAGTCGCTGGGGAACTGGAGCAGGTGTTGAAATTGTCGGCAAGAGAGCTAAGTTTAGAACAAAATTGGTTGAATTTAGAACAACTTGTAGAATTATGGACTAAGACAAAGCTTCTTAACCAAAATGGGTCTGGACATAGGTCTGGACATGAGTCTAAACACAGTAACCTAGTTAGCGTTTTCTGGGCACTACTATTACTCTCGGCTCAATCGAAAGTAGAGCTATTTCAAGAGGACTTTTATCATGAAATTAAAATTCGCTTAATTAGAGATTCAGCTAATATCGGCAACCCTTTTGAGAATCCGATGAACTAAGTCTATGAAGAGTGCTGAGTTCCGTTAGCGGATAGCTAAGGTTCAGCCCGTGCTGAGTTGAAAGGAGTCGAAGTGAAGCAGAAAGCAAAGTGAGTCCTTGGCATCAAGATTTCAGGCTTCCTTGTGAGAAAAATAGGAATTTATTTTATGGGATTTTCCTCCTGGCTCCAGTATAGCTGCTGCCTACATTGTCATAGATTTTTGATTTAGCCCTAAAATCCGAGTAAATTGAAAAGATAAGCGATCGCTTGTCATCTAAGTATATCGATGGTTGTAATAAACGCTAAATTCCTGTTATCCCTATTCTGAGGGATGACTTAGAGCAGAAATAAAAACTGATGGTTAAGTATCACTCAATGAAAGTAAACTGGCTTGTGGTTGAGGAATAAATTTTTATGAAAGCGATGATTCTCGCGGCTGGCAAGGGTACTCGCGTGCGTCCGATTACGTACACTATGCCTAAGCCGATGATGCCCATCCTGCAAAAGCCAGTGATGGAGTTTTTGCTGGAACTGTTACGCCATCATGGATTTGACCAGATTCTAGTCAATGTTAGTCATTTGGCTGAGGAAATAGAAAACTACTTCCGTGATGGTCAGCGGTTTGGGGTGCAAATTGCCTATTCCTTTGAAGGGAAAATTGATGACGACGGAAAACTGGTGGGCGAAGCGATAGGTTCCGCTGGAGGGATGCGGCGCATCCAAGACTTCTCACCGTTTTTTGATGATACCTTTGTAGTTTTATGTGGTGATGCTTTAATTGACCTGGATTTAACTGCGGCAGTTAAATGGCATAGAGCTAAAGGGTCGATCGCTACTATTATCACTAAATCTGTTCCGAAGGAAGAAGTTTCTAGCTATGGTGTGGTTGTAACTGACGAAGAGGGACGTGTCAAAGCTTTCCAAGAAAAACCTTCAACTGAAGAAGCCCTTAGCACCAACATCAACACAGGTATTTACATTTTTGAGCCAGAAGTTTTTAACTATATTCCTTCTGATGTTGAATATGACATTGGTAGCCAATTGTTTCCCAAATTGGTAGAAATCAAAGCTCCCTTTTACGCCATTCCTATGGACTTTGAATGGGTAGATATTGGTAAAGTCCCAGACTATTGGCGGGCGATTCGCGGCGTGCTGCTGGGTGAAATCAAAAATGTGCAAATTCCTGGTCATGAAGTCGCCCCTGGTATTTACACTGGCTTAAATGTCGCCGTAAATTGGGACAAAGTGGATATTACAGGCCCAGTTTATATTGGTGGGATGACGAGAATCGAAGACGGAGCTAAAATTGTCGGCCCAGCCATGATTGGCCCCAATTGTTGGATATGTAGTGGTGCAACAGTAGAAAACAGTGTCATTTTTGAATGGTCGCGCCTGGGCCCTGGAGTCCGGTTAGTCGATAAGCTGGTATTTGGACGTTATTGCGTAGATAAAACTGGCGCTGCGATCGATGTTCAAGCTGCTGCTTTAGACTGGCTGATTACCGATGCCCGTCAGACACCGCCATCACATACCCCTGTTGAGCGACAAGCGATAGAGGAATTGTTGGGGACAAATACAAATTAGAGAATGGGGCATGGGGAATGGGGAATGGGGAATGGGAAATAGGGCATGAGGCATGGGGAAGAGTTTTTCAATGCCCAATTCTCAATGCCCAATGCCCAATTCCCAATGCCCATTCCTAACTATTTAAGTACGTATATCTTCTAAGACTCTGCTCGTAGGTTTGCAGTAGTCGCTGAGATTCCGCTAGGGTGATGCGCTTTTCTTCTAATGCTTTCTCGCACCGCTGGCGAATGTTTTCCACCATATCTTCGGAGTCATACTGGACGTAGCTTACTACTTCGCTCATGGTGTCACCTTTGACAACATGTTCAATTTGGTAGCCTTTGGGCGTTAATTGGATGTGAACGGCGTTGGTGTCGCCAAACAGGTTGTGCAAATTGCCCATGATTTCTTGATAAGCTCCATTCAAGAACATTCCCAAATAATAGGGTTCTCCGGGCTTGTAGGTGTGCAATTCTAAAACCGACTTGACATCGCGCAGGTCAATAAAGCGGTCGATTTTGCCATCACTGTCGCAGGTGAGATCTGCTAAAATTCCCCGCCGTGTTGGTTCTTCATCTAAGCGGTGGATTGGCATGATCGGGAATAGTTGGTCGATCGCCCAGCAATCTGGTGCCGATTGGAACACTGACATATTCACGTAGTAGATGGAAGCCATTATCTTCTCTAGGTCTTCTAGTTCATCGGGTACGTATTCTTGCTGTCTAGTGAGGGTAAGAATTTTTTGACAACAAGCCCAGTAGAGACGTTCGGCTTTAGCTCGTTCTCTGAGGCGTAAAATTCCTAAGTTGAAGCGGCTGATGGCTTCTTCTTTGAATTGTGTTGCGTCGTGGTAGAACTCCTGATAATTCTCTTTGTTAATGGATTGGTAAGTTTCCCAAAGATAATTAATAATCGGGGATTCTCCCTCTTGTGGAGGTTCTGGGTTGTCGAGAGGAACATCACTAGTACTAAGAACATCAAAAATCAGTACCGACTGATGGGAAGCGATCGCTCGTCCACTTTCACTAATCAGTGTTGGTACGGGAATCTGCCGCTCTGCACAGGTATCTTTTAACTCTGCCACGATGTCATTGGCATAGTTCTGCATGTTGTAATTTTTCGATGCATAGAAGTTGGTTTGGGAGCCATCATAATCTACGCCCAAACCGCCACCCACATCAAGGTATTTCATATCAGCTCCCAGCATTGCCAATTCCACATAAATGCGGCTGGCTTCTTGGATAGCATCTTTAATTACATTAATGGCGGAGATTTGTGAGCCGATGTGAAAGTGCATCAACTGCAAAGAATCGAGCAGGTTAGCTTCGCGTAACTTGTCAACAGCCTCGATGACTTCAGGCATTGTCAAACCAAATTTAGCGCGATCGCCACTAGAGGTTCCCCAACGTCCCATGCCTTGAGTACTGAGTTTAGCACGAACACCTAATATCGGTTTAATACCTAACTGGCGATTGGCATCAATCACCAAATCAACTTCTTCAATCTGTTCTAAGACAATGATTGGTGTTTGCCCTAGTCTTTGGGCTAACATTGCCGTTTCGATGTATTCTCGGTCTTTGTAGCCGTTGCAAACTAACAATGCTCCTGGTGTATCCAAAATAGCTAGAGCAATCATTAATTCTGGCTTGGAACCGGCTTCTAAACCAAATTGATGGGGTTTGCCAAATTTCACTAAATCCTCAATCAAATGCCGTTCTTGATTGCATTTGACGGGAAACACACCACGGTAGACACCAGGGTAATTGTAGCGGGCGATCGCTTTGGCAAAACAAGCATTCAACCGCTCAATCCGGTCTTCTAAAATGTCGGAAAAGCGAATCAACATGGGAAGTCCCAAGTTGCGCTGTTTCATGGCGTTGACCAATTCAAACAAGTCAAGAGAACCCCCGCGATCGCCCTTGGGTGCGACGGTAACGTGACCAGCTGCGTTAATGGAAAAATAAGGTTGTCCCCATCCTTCAATGCGGTACAAGGCTTCGCTATCCTCAATTTTCCAGGAGCGAGGTAAATCTCCTGTGGTAGAACTCGGTGGTAACAGTTTTTTGTGCTTGTGATTTTTCACTTCTTTTTGTCCATTGGACGGTACTTGTACCACCTCGTCAGATGTAGCAGTTGACTCAACACCCATTTCTTCCTAACCTCTGTTTTTCACCCACGAGTTAACAATTTAGCGCATTCATTTAGGAACGTATATGCACCCAAGGATAATTTCTGAGATAAACTCTGATTGGTCATTAGTCATTAGTCATTGGTCATTGGTCATTGGTCATTGGTCATTAGTGCAAAACCCTTACCTTTGGACAAATGACAAAGGACAAATGACAAGATAAAAACTTTATTAAGCTTTGGGAGATAGCAATGGAACGTACATTCTTAGCGATTAAGCCTGATGGAGTACAGCGGGGACTAGTGGGGGAAATTATCCGTCGCTTTGAAACTAAAGGTTTTACCCTAGTTGGTTTAAAGTTACTAAAAGTCAGTCGAGAATTGGCTGAACAACACTATGATGTTCACCGGGAACGTCCCTTTTTTGCTGGTCTAGTCGAATTTATCACTTCTAGCCCAGTGGTAGCAATGGTATGGGAAGGTGATGGTGTCGTTGCATCTGCTAGAAAGATTATTGGTGCGACGAACCCTTTAACAGCAGAGCCAGGAACGATTCGGGGCGATTTTGGTCTGAATATTGGTCGCAACTTAATCCACGGTTCTGATGCTCAAGAAACCGCGCAACGGGAAATAGCCCTATGGTTTAAGGATGAAGAATTAGTCAGTTGGCAACCACACTTAACGCCTTGGTTGCACGAGTAAGACATTAGGACTGGGGACTGGGGACTGGGTACTAGGGACTGGGTACTGGGGACTAGGAATTAGTTATTTCCCCTGCCCCTGCCCCCTGCTCTTTTTATTTCGAGACTTCGCTTTTTTCTGGTTCTACTTGGGGTAATTCAGTACTAACGCGCTTAGAAAATCCCCAGCCTAAAATCAGGAAGATAGCAGCAATCATAATCCATTCTGGTGGAACTAAACTATCGTTGACCACTTTTAATAACAAGCGCAAGCCTACCAACGCTACAGTTACATAGCCTGCGTCTTCTAGGTTTTCGTATTCGTCTAGCCAACGGATAAACAATCCCGCCATGAATCGCAGCGTAATAATACCAATTGTTGCACCCGTTAGCACTAGCCATTTTTCTTGAGAAACTGCGATCGCAGTGGTCACGCTATCCAAAGAAAATGCTAAATCTGTAAATGCAATCACGGGTATGGCTTGCAACAATGAATTAAAACGCGGCCCGTGATGGTGTTCGTCCTTAGATTCTTCCGAGGTAAAGTGTTGGAATACCAACCACAGCAGATAAGCAGCGCCCAATAATTCAAATTGCCAGAATTGTTGTACCCAAGTAGCAGTGAGAATCAGGGTGATTCGCAGCACATAAGCAACGACTAAACCAAAGTTGAGTCCTTTACGCTCAAGTTCTTCGTCTTCTAGCCCCTTTGCGATCGCAGCCAGAGCGATCGCATTGTCGGCAGATAACAACGCCTCTAAAAGCACCAGGATCGCCAGAACTATAAGGGCTTCAAGGCTAAAATGAAAGTCGAGGTAATCAAAAATTCGGTCTAGCATTCCGGGTTTCTCAAGCAGAAAAAATTAAATTTTGACAAGAACAGAGATTTACATGTTAAAAAGCGCAATAAATTGCCACTTTAATTCAGCTTAACGTGGTTATGGTGCATTTTGAAGAGAGTTAAATCTGTGCGATCACAGTGCAAGTGAGGTAATTTGCGTATAAGTCAATACACCCAAAGTTTTAACATCTAGTGAATGCGATCGCAATGGACTCTAGTCAGTTCGCATCTAGAATTAGAATATGAGAACAAAAATATGGTAAAAATTTATGAATATTTCCTTAACAACCGAGCTTGAGCAGTTTATTTTAAGTCAGGTTGCAAGCGGGAAGTACAACTCAAATGAGGAAGTGATTCTTGCAGGTATTAAGCTGTTGGAGGAACGGGAACGTATTTACAAGGGTCGGTTTGAGGAATTGCAAAGAGAAATTATGATTGGGGTTGAGCAACTCGATCGTCAAGAACGACTCGACGGTAGAGAAGTAATTGAGCAACTGCGTCAAAAGAACCAAGCTTTGAGAAAGACTCAGGGGCAATAATGAGTTTATATTTTTATCGCCTCAAGCTACCCAAGACTTACAAGAAATTAACGATTACCTGTTTGCTGGAAATCCAGATATCGCAGATAGACTTCTCACAATCATCACTCAAAAGTTTGATATCTTAGCACAGTTTCCCAGTATGGGGCGTAGGCGGGATGAGCTTTTACCTGCGTTGCGTAGCTTTCCAGTTGATGATTATTTGATATTTTATCGCCCAATTGCAGAGGGGATTGAAGTTGTGCGGATAGTGAGTGGCTACCGCGATTTAGAGGCGCTATTTTTAGATTAACATAACTGCTTTTGGAGAACCTATTAATATAGGACTTACGCACTATACAAATCAACTAAAACGTGTATTACGGTATTTAGTCTTTTCAGAGGCTTCAGATAACCCTGATTTATTCCGACATTTGCGATCGCTGGATGCAAAACATGGCTAAAATACCCAAATTGTGTTTAGTACTTATGTACGATGCGTAAGTCCTATAATAGATGTTTAATTGGTTCTCTTTTCGGTAATTGATTTGCAGAAGATTGATTCGGGATGGGTATATTTAAGTTTTCGCCATCTCAGTACTGTTGTAATTTTGATTGGGCGAACTTCTGATTTTTTACAAACTTTTGTACTTGTGCCATTATTGTAATTGTCTCCCAGAATGGGGGTTTACAGAAAGGCGATCGCAGGCTCTTGACGGAGGGCGATCGCCTTTCTTATTTTTATATTAAAGTATAATTTTATACTTGTAAAGCTTTAATTTAAAAATAATTTGGCATTACTGAATTGCGGCAAGAATTCAAATGTAGAGACGTTGCAATGCAATGTCTCCATAGGAACAGCCAAGATGGTTATACTGTTTCACCTTAAGATTTGTACCTTTTTCTTTTTCAGTCAAAGGTGTCGTTTGTTGAATTCGGGCGATCGTTTGTTGAATTCGGTGCGTCGTTTGTTGAATTCGGGCGATCGTTTGTTGAATTCGGTGCGTCGTTTGTTGAATTCGGTGCGTCGTTTAGGGAACTCCAAAAAATAAATTATCCAATTTGTCTACTCAACTAGACTTCTTTCTTCCTTGTCCCCCTTGTCCCCCTTGTCTTCCTTGTCCCTCTGCTATGGAATATTTTTTTACTTGGAAGTCCCTTATTGAATTCGGGGTGTCGTTTATTATTTTTGTTCAATTTTAATTTGAGGAGGATAAAACCGAAACACAAAAAGACTTTTCACCCAGTAAAGAGCAATGCACTGAGTTTACGGTAAGCGCAGCGATGCACTGAGCCGGTCGTTGTGTCGAACTGCGACGCCGAAGTGTCCCCAGTTCCTTGCTATAATCACAACTTTCGCTTCACTCAAATAACCCTAAAAGCTTCTCCCACCAGGAATTATTAGCATTATTCTTAACTTTACGGCTAGCATTCTTTTTAGCCTGGAGATTTTCTAAATTTTCCCGAACAGTAACTGTATTGGGATGATTTACCCCAAACACCTGCTGACAAATTTTTAAAGCTTGCAGAAACAGGGGTTCGGCTTGGTCGTAGCGTCCTTGAAAATAGTAGAGTAATGCCAAGTTGTTCAGGCTGGTGGCAACATGGAAATGTGCATCTCCCAGCAAGCGTTTATAAAGTTCTAAAGCTTGCAGATACAGGGGTTCGGCTTGGTCGTAGCGTCCTTGAGAATCGTAGAGATTTGCCAGCCAGCTAAGGCTGGTGGCAACATTAGGATGTGCATCTCCCAAACGGGTTTGCACCGTTGATAATCCTTGCTCATACCAAGGTGCTGCTAAGGTATACAAACCTTGTCCTTGATAGAATTTGCCCAAGCCAGTGAAAACCCAAGCTAAATTTTCATCCTCCACAGCATCAATCAGATTTTGTGCCACCTCAATTAAATGGGGAATTGCCAGTTGCACTAACTTGATATCCTCAAGAGTGAGAGATTCAGGTATTTTCTCAGCAATTTCTACTAATGCTGCGGCAAAGGCTTTTTTGAGTTCATCAACCGTATTTAACCTTGCCAATTTCCCCCGCAAAAACTCCCTAATTAAAGGATGAATTTTATAGCAACTTTCTCCTTCTGCTACGCTTTGAATTAAATGACGTTTATAAAGTTGCTTTCTCGCTTCGTCAACATCTGCCTTTGCCCAATTTAGCTGCTGACTGACAGATTCAACTATTTGCCAAGGAATGATATCTGAGGCGAATAAACTCAACAACTCACCGACACGCTGTGTCATATAATCGAGTTGTTGCCAGCTTAATTCAAATACGGCTTCTAATTGAGATTGTTGCTGGGCTGGCAATTGCTGTAAAATCTCTGCCAAAGATAAATTTGGATCTTCTGCTAAATACGCGCCCACTAATTGCAAACCTAAAGGCAGATATCCCAGCCATTTACATAAATTTGCTGCCGTTTGTGGTTCCCGTTGCACCCGCCGATCGTTTTCACCCAACAAAGCTGTCAACAATTTCAAAGCATTCTCTGGTGAGAGTTCATCCAAAGTTATCTGTTGAACTGTTGAACCGAGATTTCGCAACCGAGTTGTCATCAATATACGGAAGCGGTTATCTGTTGGCAGGACTTGACGAGAATTTTCCCAGTTAATCACATCGTCAACATTGTCCAATACTACCAAAACTAGTCCTGTTTGTGGTTGCCAATTATGCCAGCACCATTTTGCTTGTTCCTGGGAAGTCAGTAAGGTTTGCGGTACTTCCAGTTTCATGTAAAACTGAGCAAACTCCACAATCTCTGCTGCTAAATTTGGTTTTCTGGCATCTAACCAGCAAAGCCCACCAGGATAATTGACTTTGTAGCGCTGTGCGTATTGTGTCGCCAGTTCAGTTTTACCGATTCCTCCCATAGCAGCCACAGCCAAAATTGCCGCGTTGTCATTTTGCAGCAACTTTTTATGTAGTTCTACAAGTTTCTCATCCCGCCCGACAAAGTTCGCAACACCCCGATAAGGAATATTATTTGGAGGAGATGAGTGTAACTGCTGAGTAGGATAGTGGATACTAATATCGCCTTGATAAACTGTTTCACCCCCAACCTGAGTTTGCCAGCCCTTAGCATTGTCTTGGTTGCTTTGGTTCATGATGGCTCAATTCAAGAATTGGGGGGTGCATGATGAATGTTAATCTCGCCTTGATAAACTGTTCCACCCTCAACTTTAGTTTGCCATCCTTTGGCATTGTCTTGATTGATTTGGGTCATATTGCTTTTGTCTACTATCTTACCAGCCTCAATCTCACGAGCCAGTATTTCTACTTCTTTAGCAAACTCTGGTTGTTCGTGTAAAATTATCTGCAAGTAAGCAGCAACTCTGTCTAAATCGGGTTTCGAGCCTTTTTAAGCAGCAACGAGGGCTGTTTCTGCTTTCAGATTTCCCCGTAACTTCTCCTAAATCTTTTTTCGCAGCTCGTCCATTTTTACTAGGGCTGCTTCAGTGAATTTCTCGATAGTTTTCTCAAATGCTTTGGTAAAAGCGAGGGTTGCGATCGCACTAGCTGTGATTGGTTCCAAAATATCCTACCTTATCCAGCGATATCTTCACTGATGGATACAATAGCATCTGTTTGGATTCCACAAAATTAGGGATGAGAGGGAATATGAACCTGGTTATTACAAAGACGCGATAAATCGCCGTCTCTACAAGCGGTTTATTGTGTCTGTTGCTATGATTCTAAATTTCACAAAATCTCTGCCAACTTTCCCACCAGAGTATTTGCTAAATCCACTAATCTGATATCATCGGTATCAACACTATTTCCTTCACCAGCTAACAAGCTTCTCACAGCAGATAGCCTGTCATCTACTTGAGAAATTCTCCAAGATTCATCTAAGTTTACGGCAAAATCAAACAGCGATCGCTCTCCTAAATGCTCTCTTACCCTCACAGCTACACTATCATTACTTACCAAAAATTCTTTAATAGTATCTAATTGAAAATTACCTAATATTTCGTCATGTCCCCACGTTTCTAGCCAGTCTCCCTCCACATCTTCAACGTAAATATTCACAAAATCAACTCCATAAGTTAGCCAGTTTTGCTGCATTTGTCGCGCCGTCGCTAAAGCTTCAGCAAATGTATCTACTTGATTGTTGCAGTGAGTTTCTCTCTTATTAGGCATAAAAGCTGTAATTAGCACTTAAGTATATAGGCTAGACACAAATCGGAAATATGAAATTCCTGAAAAGTCACGAAAATTTTAAATATTTGCCACCAGAAAGGTAATCACTGTTATACAGCGCCACGTTGACTAACTGGTTGACAAAATTAGCATCTTTGGGATTGTAACTTAAGAACAGCCCCCTCTCGATTTCCCACGATCGCAGTGTATTTTGCCAAGCTTCGTACTTTTGATGATTGAGTTCTTCACTAACACTGGTAACTTGAATACACAGTGGTTGATTGTTACGACTAACAATTAAATCTGTTGCCATAGAAAGGTCGGCTATATAACGCTGCCAAAAACTACCTTCTCGCTGAACAATATCTTGAGCTATCGATCTAATGATATCATTATCAACCTGATTAAACTCGCCTGCCATCAATTTTTGTTTCCAAATATAAAACTTGGAGTCACTTGCATTGAACCATCTGGGAAAGAGATAACCATACCAATATCTCTCAATCGGCGTCATCATCTCGAACTTTGCTTTTTGTTCCTCTTCTGAAGGTAAGGATTTAATCATCAGCCAAATTGCAGAATCTGTAATCACCTCTAGCAGAAAGGCAATTACAAAGGGTTTTGCAGTCAGAGAACCTGGCTTGATGTCTTTTACCCAACGATTGATTTCATCTAATCTTCTCGCTAGATTATGATCTATCGAGGAGGCTTGCTCGATAAGGGACTTTAACCGATCCTTAATTTCTGTTGCTTGCAAACGATGCCCTACTTTCAGAAAATTACGCTTTTTTACATATTGATTACTAGATTTTAACTTGAAAATGTATTTAATTAATCTCCTAATGCGATCGAATATTCGCTAGGTCGATGCCCTGTAAACGTGAAACCTCCCGCAGTCGAGCGATTTCTTACTCTGCGTGTTTAGCCCGTTCTTCTGCCTCTTCGGCACGTAAACGTTCTTGTTCAAAATAACTTAGTTTTCTGAAATAGCGTCAGCAATCGATTCTACAGTAGCAGGTTCAGACATTAGCGATCGCTCGTAAACCCGATAAATCTCCCATATACCGAGTATAGGTATGAGCAATTAGTGCAATGAGAAACAAGATCCCTGGCTTTGTAAAAATAAGTTATCGGTAATCTTTAGATTTTATCTTAATTTCATTGGATTATTAGATAGTTAAAATTAGAAATATGTTAAGTAAGATTTATGCAACTGCTATTTTTCAGGAATGGTTTTTTAGCGCTAAGTTTTGTTGCGATCGCTTCAACTGGTGGGTTAATTACAGGCTGTAGCAATACTGCTTCCCAGAACCAAAGCCAAGCGCCAAAGGAAACCACCAGCAATGCTAATGACAAGCAGATGATGAATCACGGTGGTGGCATGATGAATCACAGTATGGGAATGGATTTAGGCCCAGCCGATGCCAATTTTGATTTACGATTTATCGATGCTATGACACCGCACCATCAAGGGGCTGTGGAAATGGCGAATGTTGCGCAGCAGAAATCAAAACGTCCTGAAATCAAAAAGCTAGCAGACAATATCATCAAATCGCAAAACCAAGAAATCACTCAGATGAAGCAGTGGCGACAAACTTGGTATCCCAAGGCGGGAGATAAACCAATGGCTTACAACAGTCAAATGGGCCACATGATGGAAATGTCATCTGACCAAATGAAAACTATGATGATGAGTCAAGATTTAGGTGCAGCTGATGCGGAATTTGATCTGCGCTTTATCAATGCGATGATTCCTCACCATGAAGGGGCTGTAACAATGGCGCAAGATGCCTTAAGTAAGTCGAAACGCCCTGAAATCAAGAAATTAGCCCAAGAAATTGTTAAAGCCCAAGATATCGAAATTAAACAAATGCAACAGTGGCGAAAAGCTTGGTACAACAAGTAATTCGTAATGCCGCTCTCTACGAGACGCTAAAAGCGAAGTGGACTCGCTACCGCTACGCTAACGTAAGTCAGGTTAAAATTTGGAAATAGTACCAGAACAACATTACCTCGCTTAAAGGTTTGTTTTGGCTGCGTCATAGTTGTCATAAATACTCATTTCCGAACTCTCCCAGTCCTCTACAAAGGTTGCTAGATGCGATCGCAAAATCTCAGCCTGCGCTTTGTTAATTCCCTGAGAAGCTAGGTCAATCTCATTCGACCTTATAAAAGTCACAATTACTCGCGTTCCTTCATCTATATCAGTAGGTTGTTCAGTGAGTTCCACTCTACCATTACGATATGTCCCTTCAACACTAATCAACATTTTTTACCTCGCTGCTTTGCTGTATCGTCACCAGCCTAAATTTAAATAAAATTTTCTCACCAAATTTTACTCATATTCAAAATAAACCCAGGCAACACCAACTCGCCGCTTACACTAGCAGGATTATCTAAACATTCCTTTGGCAATCCAGGACGATAAATATAAACTTGACGCTGCTTACGGTCAATCAACCAACCTAACTGTATTCCTGGCTCATTCATATATTCCTCCATTTTTTCTTTCAAAATCTGGAGGTTGTCGCTAGGAGATTTGAGTTCAACTACAAAATCTGGACAAATCGGAGCAAACTTTTCTTGTTGTTTTGGAGACAGAGAATTCCATCTTTCTAGTTTAATCCACGAGGCATCTGGCGATCTGTTTGCACCTGTTGATAGTTTAAATCCAGTACTAGAGTCAAAAGTTATACCTGTACCATCTTGTTCCGACCACACCCATAACTGTCCTGAGATATTACCTGCTCGGTTTCCTGTCTCTGAACCAGTAGGAGGCATAATTAGCAATTCTCCACTCTTTTTTCGCTCAATGCGTAAGTCACGATTCACCTGACAGAATTCAAAAAATTGTTCGTCTGTCATTTGCATTGATGACGGAATTTGCAAAACCAAAGGAGATGAGAACATCGGGGTTTCCTCCAGCTTCAGATGCCTAGCCTACTGACTATATTCTCACGCAAAAAACAAAGACGCAAAATTATATCTTTGCGCCCTTGCTTTTTATCCGAAATCATTTTCAGATTTACTTGTTAGGCTGAGGAGTTACCCGCAGATAGGGTTTGACTTCCTCATAACCTTTAGGGAATTTCTGTTTTAGTACTTTTGGATCTTTCAGTGAAGGGACAATTACAACATCCTCTCCATCTTTCCAGTCTGCTGGTGTCGCCACGCTGTAATTATCAGTCAATTGCAGAGAATCAATCACCCGCAAAAGTTCGTCAAAGTTACGTCCTGTGCTGGGAGGATAAGTGAAACTCAGGCGGAGTTTTTTATTGGGGTCAATCACGAAAACCGATCGCACTGTCACAGCCGCATTAGCATTCGGGTGGATCATGTCGTACAGATCCGCAACCTTGCGATCTGCATCTGCCAAAATCGGGTAGTTCAGAGTGGTGCTTTGAGTTTCTTCAATGTCTCCCACCCAGCCTTTATGGGATTCTACGTCATCAACGCTGAGTGCGATCGCTTTGACATTGCGCTTGTCAAATTCTGGTTTGAGCTTGGCAACTGTGCCAAGTTCTGTTGTACAAACAGGTGTAAAATCAGCAGGGTGAGAGAACAGCACAACCCAGCTGTCACCTGCCCATTGGTAAAAATCGATGTCGCCGTGTGTTGAGGCTTGCGTAAAGTTGGGTACTGTGTCACCTAGACGGAGAGCCATGAGAGATTCCCTGTAGTTAGAAAGGCATATATATTCTAGTATGCCATCATGACATAAAACCCCTATTTCCCAATCGGACTTTAGCAGTTTGAAACAAAATTTTAGGTTGTCAGCGCTCTCGGATAACCGAAGAAAGAGAGGTAAAAACTATTAGACCTCTTGCAAAAATATATTTTTGCAATCTTAGGGGAAAGGGTAAAGGTTAAAGGGAAAGGATTTTAAGTTTCTTTACCCTTTTACCGGACAAATGCCAATAATTCTATTGACTAAAGTTCATATGTATGCATTTAATTAATATGTCTTCCCTATAGATTTTTCTTTACATAGAGGATTGCAAATATCAAGGCGATAGATGACTACAAGCTATTGCACTCTAGGTTTATTGAGTTGCAATATTTCCACATTATTGCAGAACTACGAGAAATTTTTTTAGCATAAATACAAGATTTTGAAAATTTTATAATGTGTTAAAAATTAATTTTATAACGCAAGTATTGAGAATAAAGACTACAAAATATTTCTTATTTTTGAATAACTTATGATGATACTAACCTTTTTAGTGATTGGTGTTATCCTCAGCACAACTGCGAGTTTTGTTTTTGGAGTTCCTTGGTTGATGCCAATTTTAGGTGCTGCTGTCCCCTATCCCATTTTCTTTTTACAAGTGCGTCGTCAAGAATATAAAAGTGCTTTTTGGTGGATGTTACTGTGGGGAGTTTTGCAGAGTATTGCCGTGATTATAGCAACAACAATCGCGCCACAAACAGCAGCAAAAGTCATTCTCCGCGGACAGTCATACACTACAGAAATGTTCCACTGGATTCGCACGGGAGAAGGTATGGAAGGAACAATCCGTTTATTTTTACCAAACCATTTATTGCACTACGGAATTTTTTGTCTTCTCTGCGTTGTCACCTTAAGTAGCGCAGCATTGATATTTGGTACTTGGATGCTGAACTACATGAATTTTTATGTTGCAGAATTAGTGAAAATGAGTGCTAAACCTTGGTTAGCAGCTATTTTAGGATGGTATCCGTGGTCAATTTTGCGAATAATCGGGTTTATCGCTACTGGGGTGGCTTTAGCTGCATTAGGATTAAATCTAATAACTCGCATCAGAGGCGAAGTTCCAAAGTCTCCCTTTCCGAAAACTTATATATTGATTGGAATTGGTTTTGTGATTGCGGATATTGTTGTGAAAGCTGTTCTAGCGCCTATTTGGCAAAAACTGCTTTTATCTGCGTTGGGTTAAATTCATTTGTTTGTGAGAATTTTCTGGTAGGCTTGGATTGTTTGCCTTGCGATCGCATCCCAGCTAAAATTTTCCAAGGCATACTTTTGAGCGTTTAATCCCCGTCGTTGGCGTTCTGCGGGATTTTGCAAAGCTTCTTGTAGTAACTCTACCAGTGCTTGTACATCTGTTGCGCCTACCCAACCCGACTCGCTATCACGTATCTGTTGACAAATATGTACTTGGTCAGAAATGACTACAGGTACACCTGCTACCATCGCTTCAGCTACAGCAATCCCAAAATTTTCGTAGTAGGAAGGTAAGACAAATAAATCAGCAGCTTGTAGTAAACTAACTTTGAGTTCACCAGAGACAAAGCCTGTAATTGTAGTGTGCGATCGCAATGGTGAATTTTGAATTTGGGATATTATCTTTTGTTCGTAATCTGGTTCTTGGGGATTAGTCCCAGCTAAGACAAAATGAAACTTAGAACCAACCGCTAACAGCTTTTCTAGCGCCGGAATCAACAAATTTAACCCTTTTTTCGGGTCAATTCGTGACATAAACAGCACCAATGGTACATCCTTTGGTATTTCTAACTGACTATATACATTTTGAATAGAAGATTGACGGGGAATCACACCCAAGGGAATCACCAAACCTGGTGTAGATACTCCAAATCGTTCTGATATTTTAGCTTCTTGGTCGCTGGTAAAATGAATTGCTGCGGCACTAGCTAAATTTTGACGTTCTATAATTGCCACATAAAGCTGTTTTAATTGCTTTTTCTTTTGTAAATCAGCCGGATCGAGAGTACCCAAAGGACGGAAAATATAAGGTAGTTTTTGCTGACGACAGACAAGAGCAGCAGCACTAATTATTGGCGAGAATAGAGCATGAATATGTGCTATATCAAACTCATGAGCGTGACGTTTTAGCCAGTTTAATAAATCTAGGGAAAATTTGTAGCGACGAAATGGCGCGCAACGAAAGTAAATTATTTCATAGCCATCTTGTTTAATTGGGCGATTTAAAGGAACATCCAGAGGTGTTTGACCATTATCGCCATTACTATCAGTTGTGAGAATTGTAACTTCTACTCCCTCTTTGACTAACGCCGGAGCTAATCCAAGTACCATTTGACTCGGCCCGCCGTAAATTAAAGAAATTGAGGGAACAATTTGTAACACTTTCATTTTTTTGTCATTTGTCATTTGTCCTTTGTGATTTGTCATTTGACTTTTGCCCTTTATTATTCACTACAATGACTAATGACTAATGACTAATGACTAACTCTTGATAAAACTCTAATTGCTGTTTAGCCAAAGCTTTATTTGTATATTGAATCATTGCTTTTTGATAACCCATTTCACCGAGAGTATGAGCAAAATCTGGTTTATCCATTAATTGAACTAAGCAATTAGCAAGAGCTTGAATATCACCTTCAGGAAATACTAAGCCAGCATCGCCAATTACATAGGGAATTTCCCCAGAATCAGAACCAATTACAGGAACTTGGCAAGCCATTGCTTCAATTAGCACATGACCAAATTGCTCTTTCCAGCCAGCAGAAGTTAAGGTTTTAAACTTGTAAGTTGTTTCTGAAGGTAATACTAAAGTACTCATTAAATTGATATAACTTGCAACCTCATGATGAGGAACACTTTCTCTCAAAATTAATCTATCTTTAATATTGTTTTCTGCCGCAATTTTCATTAATTCACTTTGCAACTCTCCTCGTCCCAATAATAGTAATTTCCAAGGTTTATTTGTCAAAGTAGTTAAAGCTTGCAAAAGCGTTAATAAACCCTTTTCTTGCACAAAGCGACCTACAAAACCTACTATAAAATCTTCTTTTTCAATGCCCAACTTAGCTGCTAACTCTGGTTGAACTTTGGGAGTAAATAAACTTTCATCTACACCCAGTTGTGGCATGACTTTAATTGCACCTGTATATCCCCGTTGCCGCAAAATTTCTGCTCCATCTTGATTGCCAGAAATAATCCCGTGGCTGTGGTTAAGGTTATATTTTTCTAATAGAGAAATTGGTAGTTTCAGTTTATAAGGAAGATTCCACCAAGTAAAAAATATATTTTTAGAATTGAGTCCTAATAGCTGATTTAAGGCAATCATTTGAGTATAAGCCAAGGCTCTCGAACCTTGTTCAACTTGGATGATTTGCGGGCGGAATTGTTTTAATAAAGATATCAAATCAGCGCCAAAAGTAAGAAGTCCCTGATGATTTTTACTAAAATTAGAAACTGGAACTATTTTAAATCTGCCTTCATCACGGTATTCAGTTTCAATAATTTTGTTTTGTACACCGCCTGGTTTCCAGCGCTTTGGGACTACAACTGTCACTTCAATGTCAGATTCTAGTTTAGATAAAGCGCGTAATTTTTCACAGTTGAGGTCTACGATATAAGTGTGACTAGCAACTAAGATTTTCATTGTCATTTGTCATTTGTCATTTACTAATTCCTAACTCTTAACTCCTAACTCCTAACTCCTAACTCCTAACTCCTAACTAAACTTGTTCATCCAATCGACTGTAAATTTGACCATCGTTCCATAATGATTGGATGACAGTACCCAAGGCTTTGAAAAAACCCAAAATGTAGAAAATACCGCGAGTGGCAATTTTGATGGGAGAACCGCTTTTGTGACAAGGTGGTCGTCCGAGAACGTGACAGTCAAATAAACGACCATATAAACGCAAAGCTTGAGTTGCAGTCAGGTTTTTCAACCCCAGTAAAAAATGGTTGTGGTAGAAGGTGAGTTGATATTTTAGCGATCGCATACTAATATCGTGACAACCCCCTGTTTCTTCGCCTAAATGCACCAAATGGGCTTCTGGGTCGTACCAAATCTTATACCCTGTCTGTCTTACCCGCAAACAAAAATCTGACTCTTCGCGTACTGCACTACCGCGAAACCTTTCATCAAACCTCAATCCATACTTAGTAAAGATTTCGCGGCGAAATGACATATTACAGCCCCTCGCTGTCAGCACTTGTTGGGGTTTGATGGTATGTACTAAATCAATATGATACCAAGCAATTCCTGGGTCCATAGCTTCGGGAGGCAGATATTCAATCTCTAAATCTCCTCCAGAATCACCTAATTTCATTCTGTCAAAGACCCGACCGGCTACAGCCCCCACCTCTGGATTTTGCACATAATTTTTCGCATGGGCTGCTAACAATCCAGGGGTTAACTGAACATCATCATCAATAAACAATATTATTTCACCAGATGACCGCCGGACGGCATAATTCCGCGCCCCTGGCAAACTTGCCCAATCTAAGCGCAACCATTTAATTTTACCTGCCTTTGCCATCTCTTCTAGGTAGGCTTGAATTTCTGGTTGGTGTTTTGGAGTTTGGTCTACAATTAAAACTTCAAAATTTGGATAATCCTGTTTTAAGACATCCACAATGCTATCGCGTAGTGCTTCTTCTCGTCCGTAGGTTGCAATAACTACAGTAACTAATGGACAATTATTCATAAATTTTATTAAGTAATTTTACTACCTATATAATAGCCTTGTAGAAATTAATTTTCATGAAATTCAGTAAGTGGCTGTTGCTTTAATTTACATACTGTATTTTCACGGATTTTGGAAAACCTCACTTTCATTCCTCTCCCTGACTACGAAATTACTTACCCATCAATAAGTATCATCGAAAAATAAGTGTATGGCGAGAATTTCGAGGTAGGTTTGAAATACTGAGGTATTTTTGACCTCCAATCATATCTTTGGCCATTTTTATTTCATTTAAATTGTTTTTAGACGTTTTTTCTTCTTTTTTTGATCGGGGTTGGCTTCTTCCTTATCTTGTTTCTCCAGTTCTGGTAACTTAAAAAGAACTCCCGCAAAAAACCAATAATAGGCCGCGACAGGATCGACATCCAGAGGATAGTAGTAAGTGTTGGTGCTAATAAACAATATAAACACCCACAAAGCTGCTCCGGAACTACGGAAATTACGGTTCTTTATGGAGCGATAGGTTTTAAAGCCCAGAATTGTTAAACTTGTTACCAAACCCAGAAACGATAGTAATCCAAAAATTCCTACTTCATAAAGTACTTTGGGATAGTAGGTTTCCACAAGCTTAGTTTGGCCCATCACACGGGCAGAGTTTGTTGCTCGTCCTAAGCCGCTTCCCAATGGCCCGTCTACGTTTTTCCAATTTTCTTCAAATTGCTGGATGATAAAATCTTGAGGTGGTGAAGCGTTCCAACGACTGATAAAACTCTCGGTTCTCTCTTGTACGACAGCAGGGTTACTCACCATCGCAATTCCCAGAATGAAGGCAAGTCCCACGCCTATAGGGATAAATCGTTTCAGGTTGCCAAGTTGTCCGGTAAGCAATAGCAAAATCCCGAAGCAGATTGGTACTAAAGCTAAGGCGATTCTCTGCCCAGAGATTACAGCATCGATAAAGACTCCCACTATAGAAGCTAAACCGATAATCCGCCATATTGGCGAGGGATCGGTGAAGCCGGTGGCAAAGGTAAAAAAGGTGCTAGAAATTAAAAACCATGCCCATTGCCAAGGAGCTACAAATGTCCCTGGTAGACGAATAACCCCTTCTTCGGGACTATATACTAGCGCTCCACCAAAATAACATCGGGCTTCGAGTGTTGCTCTAAATAAAGCATCTCCTTCCAGACCTCTAGTACCCTGACAGACACCAGTTAGTAGTAAAAAATATTGAATAAATCCCAGCGCGCAGCAAATCAGTGTGAGGACAATCTGGAGGCGCAATAAAAATAGAAAATCCCGCTTATCGCGAATTAGATAGTAGGCACAACCAATCAAAGGGACATAGCCTAAAAATACTTTTAGTCCCAGAATTCCCATACCTAATGGTATTTCTGGGGGTGCTTTTTCTAATAGTCCTGCACTAGGCGGGTTAAATTGCTGTCCACCATTAACAAACAACAGTGTTAGCAGACTGCAAGCTAAAACAATATAAAGTGGGATTCTAATACCTTTGGGAATAATTATCGGTAGCCCCTGCCTACGGCAAGTTTGCCAAAGTCCAATTAGCGCTGGAACGTAAAAGGCATCTTTAGCTAATTGGAGTATGGGACTATTGCCCAAGTAGTAGGTGACAGTACCTCCAATAGGTATGTAAATAATGAAGGCATATAGAGCTTGGCGCGGATATTTGTAGGAAAGGGACATGACTATTATCCCTAACACGCCAGGGACTGCTGCTTTAATTCCAGCTACGAAAAAAAGTAGAATGCCAACGAAGACACCGCCAAAAATGGCGGTGGTGAGTAAGCTAGTGAGTTCTTTACGTACTTGAGCAGATTTGCGCTTTTGGGCTAACTGTTCTTTGAGACTAAGGGTAGAAGTTTCCTTTTTAGCCTGCTTTTTCGATTTTTTAGATTGCTGAGATTTCGATTTAAATTTTGGCATAGTGGCACTGTAGCCTATCAGCCTCGCAAAAGACTCCATTATATAGGACTAATATTTGATTTATAAAATACACGTAGGGGCCAGTGCGTTGCGGAGGTTCCCGACGCTCGATTACTCGCTCTAAGCGTTGGTACAGCCTCTTAACGTGAGTTCGACAAGCCCTTTTTTGACCTCTCCCCCAACCCCTCTTGGACACCCAGAGGAAAGCCAAAACCCTAATTTTTCGTTGCTCCTCCCTTTCCTACGGGGAAAGGGAGGTTGGGAGGGAGAGGTTCATCGAATTCACGTCATTTTAGCTCTGCCATGCCACTACGGCACAATTTCAAGCTTTTGGTGCGTTACACTTTGCTAACACACCATATAAGGCTATTTATGAGATTTTTCCAAAAACAATTTAAAATTCCGATAGTTGAAAAATCTCTCTGGATTGTTGTAATTTGTATAATCCAAATTCATCTTTCAATGATTGATTTAACAATTTACGATTAAAAATACTAAATCTTAATCTTTTTGAATTTTCAAAAAGATTTTCTCCTGTTTCCAAAATATAAACTGCACCTGGAAATGGTAATGATCTAATGGATTTTCCTTTGTTCTTTAAAATCTCTCTCACTTTAGCGTGGTCTATATAATATTTATAGTATCCGTAGCCACGATTATATTCTGCGGTTTCTGGCAAATCATTCAAATCATATCGAATAATGTTACAAGTACCGCACATTTTATAAAAATTGCTTCTCTTGATATATATGTAATCACTGCCTTCTTGATATTTATAACCTTTATTTATAAACCATCCATTAGAATCAGGGTGTTGTTGAACAAATTTAGCTAAATTTCCACTAACACAATCGTCAGCATCAACTGTCATAGTGTGAGTGGGATAAAATTGACGAGCATAAACTAATCCTTTTAAGATTTTACGCCCTTTATCTGTGTCTCCTTTGGCTTCAGGGCTAGGCTCGTTTGGAAGCGAAAAATCAACTGTAATGTATGTAATATGAGGATGAGTGAATTCTATTTTGGGCTTTTCGTTACAAACAACAATAACGTGAAATTTAGATGAGGTTTGATTGCAAACTGATTTAATACATCTTTCAAATAATTGTGTAACACGCTCCCAAGAATTGGAAACTTGTGCACTTTTGAGTGGGATAACAAAAACAAGCACTGTATTTTATCAGAACAAACAGCTAGGAATCTCGAAGCAAATAATAACACGTTATGACTGACGCTAAGACTAAATGTCAGTAGATGGGGTAAAAGTAGCGAGTCTGACACGAGCCGCCACGCAATGGCTGTAAGTCTTGCTAGGAAAGGCTTACAAAAATAAAATTGCTCTTTTTACCAAAAAACGGAAAAAAAGCTTGTTTTGGCTGTATCAATTGAAGTTTAGGCTATTTGGTGCTACATTTAGTAATACCAATTCTTTATGAAGCTGCGCTAAATAAAGCTTCGAGAATAAAGTCGTAAGAAGTAAGGGAAGCAATGTATTCTGGTGTAATTGTTTCTAGGACAGAAGCTAGCTTTTGACGTAGTTGAGTAAGGGTTTTGCAAT
>NZ_JAVRBQ020000048.1:0-24010 GCF_034531215.2 Nostoc sp. ChiSLP03a | reverse complement strand
TTGAGGAAGCCACTGAGCAAGTCGCAGTTCCGTTAAGGTTCTGTCTTCCTCTGGGGTCAGAATGATGCGTAATGGGGCAGGCATAACAAGCTAATTTAGCAGTTTTTCTATCTTATAATTAATTCCACCTACCTACTTAATAAGGGCTTATTTGTTAAGTCTGCAAAAAAAAGCTGGGTTTTTTCGGTATCAAGCCTAAAAAACCCAGCTTTCTTTTATATCCTTACTCGAACCCAGTAACTCCCGGAATTTCAAGGACAAAATCTGCCCCATATACAGATGCAGGAGTCTGGAATCCTACCTTAACTTCGCCTTGAATCACCCGTTTGATAACTGCTACAGCCGCCAATGCCGTAAAATCGTATGCTTCCGGCCCTAAGAGTTTTGCAGTTACTTGTTGACCAGTTTCATCCTCAGCAATACCAATTACTCGAGCTTGCCCTTTGGCTCGTTCTGCCGCCGTTGGCCCAGTGGGTAGAGTTTTAATTAGACTTGCTAAAGCACTTTGGAATAGAGACGAGTTAAATAACCCTCCCAAATACTGGCTCGACTCCATCAGGAAGCCCACAGGATTAGGAAATACGGTATAAACCTCAATATTAGGAATACCCGTAGTCTGAAACGCAGTGATAATATCAGCACGCCAAGGGTTTGTTACTGCTGTCTCGGGCCCATAACCAAAATCAACTTTACGTCTTTTCGATGCTGGGCGAGATGGAATGAGCTTACCTGCTTTTCGGACTACCCCGATATGATGTAAAGTTGGCAGTACTGTATTTGCAGTTCCCTGAGATACACCGCCCACTGTTTCATAGATTAAAATCAGTCGCGTTGCAGCTGCTAACTTCTGTTTGAGATAAGCAGCTACACAATCAGTAGGGACAACCCCAAATCCCACACCAGGGAGAAGCATTATCCCTGCACTTTTAGCCTCAGTATCTCGTGCTTGTAGCGCCTGAAATTCAGGTACTTCGCCAGCGATGTCTAAATAATGAGTTTTAGTTTGGAGGCAGGCATCGACAAGTGGCTTTGAGGTTTTGGAGAAAGGCCCAGAGCAGTTGATGACAGCAATTATATCCTCAAGAGAGCGAGCGATCGCCTGCGGATCGTCTAAGCCAAAAACCCGAAAGTCCAAACTTAATTCATTGGCTACAGCTGCTAGTGAACTTTGATTGCGTCCAGCTAAAATTAATTCCAGTCCGTTATTTTTAGCAGATTCAGCAATGAGTTTTCCAGCATAGCCAGTTGCACCATACAATAACACCCTTGATGTCATTCTTATCACCAGCTAGGAATTAATTGTTCGCAATCTGCTGCCATAACCTGACTTCAGGTGGTTCAACCAAAAATTGTCCTGATTTTTCGTTCAAAGCTTTAATATACGGCTGCTGTAGATGTTGAGCTAAAATTTCCTGGCTGACCCAGTTTTCATGCAATAGAAACAAAGATGGCTCTTCAACAGATTGATGTAAATCGTAATTAATACAACCTTCTTCTGCAAGAGTGAGAGCTATTACAGGTTGAAATTCCTGCTTAAAATTTTCTTCCAAACCTGGCTTCACTTTTAGTCGAGCGGTGACGGTTACTTTTTGATTTGACATTGTGATTCCTCTTTTTTAGTAAAACTAATTCAAGTATTAATGCTATTAATAATTTCCGAAGGCTTGAAGTAGTTGTAAGGTATGGGACGAGTTTGATTTCTAATATCTATTTGCCGTTCTATTTCATGCAAGTTCTGTTGAAATTGCACCACAATTTCCTGCGCCAAGGGATCGGCAAACTCCTCATCATAAAAACCCAATTTATCATAGTGGTACGATGTTAAAATCTCAGTCCACATCACCTGATCGGCAGCTTGTTTAAAGGGAGGAAGTATCTTCATGATAGTTTCCAAGTCCACGCCCTTAGTTTCTGGAATTGGGTGGTAGGCTGCATAAGGCATATTGGGTACAAAAGCCATATATTCGTACTGAGAAAAATTCAAAGCAGAGTGTAGAGGAGCGCAAGTGAATACTACCACACTGATGATTTCAATCAGTTGTTCTAGAGTCTCAATCTTGGCTGGCATTCCCTTGACTCTACCACCATCTTGAGCTACTAATTCTCTAGCCCAATTTTGCAATTCATAGTCGTCACTGATATCTTGTGAAGTTTGGTAATAAAGTTGCAAGTATTCAGCCACAAACTTTTCGACGGCATTCCAAATTAATATGCCATCATCCCGGAAAGGAAAGTGCGGTAAAATTTCTGGATCATCCGTTTGGCGACTTTTTATTAACCGAGGGAAGGTAAATTTTTCCACACTCCATTCTTCATAAACCTTCGCTACAAATCCAAGAGACTCCGTCAATGAACCTGCCATAAACTCATCAACCGGGCCTCCAGGCTGTAAAAACTGAGTGCGTCCCAAATCGTTATCAAATAGCATGAAACGAAAGTGGGGTTTTAACAGTAAAGCGATGGGATGATTTTCTGCTAGTTGCCGCGCAGTGACAATCGCGAACGGAGCCATAACTGCATGGGTATAGGCGAAATGACTACCCAATTCTTGATGGTTGCCATCAGCAATTTGAACGCAGGTTTTTGCCAAAAACCAATCTAAATGGGGGTCATCTGGTGTATAAATTACGCTTTTTGCACCAGAGTCATGATTAATCTGAATCGCAACAGGTACTAGAGAACCACCATTAGGACTATCATTACTTTGCCAGTAAAATAGAGCTTGTGGTTTGGGAAGGTACTTTTTAACATTCTCATAGATACCACCTTTAATATCAGATAACAAAGGATAATCTAAGAAATACAGCTTGCCTTCCTTAAGTGCCTTTTCCAAAGTAAATTCTGTACCTGCAACCTTCTGAAAATGTGCATCTGTGACAGCAAAATTCTCAGGTAATACATCAATTTTTTGGATAGCTAATGGGTTCGCTCCAGAGAGTCGTTGTTCCGCAAAACAAGAGTCTGTTTTGTAATTTTTTATGACATCGGGTTTTGGTAGGAGTGACAAAAGTTCTTCATATTCTTCCAATTCATCTAGTGGGTCTAAGAAGTTTCTGGCTTTGGCAGCTAGCATATTTGGCGCAAGAGTTGCCATACTTGCCAAACGTTTAGCAGTATATTCCGCCGAGAATATTTCCTTATGAGGAACTTTATCAATGACTGGTAGGGGAGCTAGATAATCGTAATTAAATTTGTACTCTTCTCGATTTTTATCTAGCCAATTGATTCGGACATTCACATCAGGATCTTTTTGTGGTAAATATGGTTTCACGATGATCTCCAATTCTATTTTTGAGCGGTTGCTAGTAAATGATTAACGTCAGGATTTAGCAAACAAACTTCATTACAGAGTTTTCAGATACTCAATCAAAGCTTTTTTATTCTCATCAGATAAATCAGTGCCATAAATATGTCCCTGATTTGAATTAGCAGTTACCTTGGTATCGTATTTAAAACCTATAGCTTTGGCTTCATTTCCCTCAGTAATAAAACCAACTTTTTTCGGATCGTAGACATCATATCCCCGATAGAAAACTTGAGGACGATTCTCTGGTTTCTCGAACAAATCTTGTAGAGATGGGACTGAACCATTATGTAAATATGGCGCTCTTAACCATAATCCATCTAGGGAAACGGATACATACCCATTAGTTTTACGTAAGTTTTTGAAGTCCCAAGAATAGCCATCACCAAAATGATTGTAAGTATCTGCTCCTTCTTGCGTCCACATATCTAACCGATGGCGGTCAGTTCCCACTTCTTCCACAGGAATAACAGTACCCGTTCTTTCCCCACCAAAAGCGTGACAAGATGCACAAGTATTAGCGAAAATTTGACTTCCTTTTGCAGCCACTTGCTCATCAATAGCAAATGGATATTTAGGAGGTGGTAGTTCTTGAATAAAATCTTCTACTTGTTGTAAATCGGCTACAGGAAGTGATTTTTTGGTAGCACCATCACCAATTGCTCCAGTTTGAACAGTTTCTATTAGTGAAGTTTCTAAGCCATCCCAATGGAGTGCAAACCCTTTGTGCATCTTTTGATTCCAAAGAGGCATCATATCAGAGTTGCCAATAGTGTTATCTTTAGGCAACTTTAAAGTATTGAATTTAACTGGATTAAAAGGATCGATTCGACCAGGCCCCCAGTTAGGACGGGAATCTGTCCAACTATAGTCTTCTTTTTGTTGCAGCAGTGCTTTCTTAGTTTGAGGAATTAGCAGATAGCGATAAAGTAAATTTTCTAACCAGGAAAGGTTGTAATTATATTTGATTTCGTCAAGGATATAATCTGCTGTAAATCTAGGATCGCCAGCAGTTGCACTCAAAAATCGTAAATAGCCTTGTGAATCAAATTTATTAGCAGGAGCCGCAGCCACAATTGTGGGTTTATCTTTCTCTGTTTTTCTATAGGTAGCAGTATGGCAAACAGCGCAAGTTATACCGACACGAGGGAAGCCAATGGTTTTTTTCGTAAACCCAACTGGCATTTCTTTACCCTCTTCCCATGTGATTCCCAAGGAAGTATAACCACCTGGCCCTGGTAATTTATCAGGGAATATTCGTGGTAGTACCAGCCAAATCCAATAGGGAACACCTTGCGCTTCTTCTGTGCCAATAGAACCATATTTAAAGTGTTCTTCAGACGATTCATAATATGTGGGAACCTCTCGAAAAAGGTTGTACCATCCCACATACCCAACTACACCAGCTAAAAGAACCACAATTAAAACGATGCTTGTGATTACCCTACCTATTTTATTTTTGAGTATTGTCATGGCACTCTTTTGCTCCTTTGCAGAAGAATCTGTTTGTAGTGTAGAAATATATCTACACTAGACTAGGGATAAAATTAGGAGAATTGCTTCACTGAAATTGCAGCGATTGCATTTTGCTACGCATTGCTAGGGTCAGAAGAATTAGTTCCGCTAATCCGAAAAACAGGTCTACAAAGGCAATGGATAAAAATCCTTTATCTTGCCCAAAGAAAAGCACTGCACAAATGAAAAATGTCGATCCAAAAGCTCTTGAAGGAAATATTGATATCCAAGCAGTTGCCTGATATCGGTACGGGTCAAGCGCTCCAGGAATATAAAATGCACTAATAATAAACAACAGCATTCCCGCAGCGCGAACCCAAATAATTGGCTCTGGTATATGCATTTGAAGGAACGTCAGCATTAATTCTGGAAAGAAGCAAGAGGGAATGACAAAAAGCATATTAGCAATAATGCCAAGCCAAGTAACGCGACTAAACCATTTAGCGTAATTATTCATTTTTTTCTCCTTTTAAAGCTTTTTCATGTACTCAACTAGGGCATTTTTATCTTCTGTAGGAAGATCGGTACCATATAAATGACCACTGTTACTATTTCCAGATTTTGTGGTATCGAACTTAAAGTATTGCTTACCGTTTTCTACACCGACATCAGATACAAAACCAACTTTTGCTCTGTCAATGACATCGTAGCCACGATAGAATTCTTTAGGTCTATTTTCTGGTGTTTCTAGTAAATCCCGTAAGGTGGGGACTGAGCCATTGTGCAGATAAGGGCCGCGTAACCAAACACCATCAAGGGGCATATTTGCATAGCCATTAGTCTTACGGAAATTCTTAAAGCGCCACGGATACCCTGTATACAGAGTATTTTGGTTAGACATCGTTTTGTAGGTATATGAGTCAAGACGATGAGGGTCTGTACCAATTTCTTGAATTGGGACAACTTTGCCTGTATATGCACCACCAAAAGCGTGACAACTAGCACAATTGCTTTCAAAAAGCTGTTCTCCCTTCGCTGCTATAGTTTTGTTAACTTCGTAGGGATATTTTGGTGGTGGTAGTTCCCAAAGCCAATCAGCAACTCTCTGAATTCGAGGCAAATCAATCGTTGTGGGTGTGACTCCAGCGCCTAAAGCTGCACTTTTATTTCGTTCATCAACGGAAGTGTTATTACCATCCCAATGTAACTGCAATCCCTCACGGGGTTTTTGATTCCAAACGGAAGGGAAATCAGAAGTACCAATCAGTTCATCCTCACGCAACTTATCCATTGGGAAATGAAATTGAATTGCTTTATAAGGATTAAAAGTATCTACTCTTCCTGGGCCCCAATCTGGTTGTTTTTCAACGAACTTAAGTCGAGATGCCTGATTAATTAGTGCATCTCTGGTTTGAGGAATTGCAATGAAGCGATAAAGTAATTTTTCAATGGGATTAATACCACCACTGATTTTTTCAATTTCTGGCAACATCCGGTTAGCAGTAAAGCGTTCATCTATACCAACTGCTGACAAGAATTTGATATATCCCTGCAAATTAACTACATTTGCAGGCATTGCCGTGATGACTTGATGTTCGCTATTGGGAGTATTTCGCAGCGTTCCTGTATGACATACAGCACAATTCAAGCTAACTCTATCGATAAAGACTCGCCGTTGCGAAAAACCTATAGGTAAATTTTTCTCAGGTTCTTTGATAAATCCCAAAGAAGTATAACCTTTTCCAGGTAATTTATCTGGGAATAATTCTGGTAAAACTTTCCAAATCCAGTAAGGGATGCCATTGACCGGTTCGCTGCCGATTGAACCATATTTAAAGTGGTTTTCAATATCAGCATAATCCACTGGAGAGTTAGACAAAATAGGCCAAAGGAAAAATGCTGCTACTGCTACAATACCTACAATTACAACCCAAATTCGTTGGAAGATTCCTTTGATTGAGGTTGGAAGTAGGGTAGGGTTTGTTTGTTCAGTCATGAAACACTCCCCATGTTGTCGAGATTATTTTTAAGCGAAATTGTCGATGCGATCCGCATCGCTTTTTTATCTAGATAAATTTGCAAACTGAGTTTCATGAAAGACTGACATTACTTCTTCCATCATCTCTTCATAGCTATTGAAGCGATCTTGCTCGTAACAACCCAAGGGATTTTCAATGACATTCAGCAGACATTTATTGCAATAAGTACAGGGTTTATCTGCCAGGTCTTTACCTGCTTGAAAAGATTTAACTAGGTCATTATTAGCAATTAGGGTACGAGCCATTGTCACTCCATCGCAATAATGCTCGTCAATTGCCTGACGAATATAAGAAGCTTGCTGTAAACCACCTGTACATAATACAGGAATATTAACGTGCTTTTTAATTTCTCTGGAATCTAGTAAGTTTCTGCCTTGGTTCTCTATTAGTAGTTGTTTGATTTTAGGGTCTTTTACATCATCACCGCTAAATGCTTGAGGAGGCAATTGCTTTTTCACACGATTCCATAAAAAATTGAAAATTGGATGCAAAAATGCTTTGCGAAATAAAATGTAGTTGCGTGTGGTTTCGATACCACTTGACAACATCGCATCATAAGTTCTAGTAATGACATCAAAATTAAAATCACCAATGGGATTAAGTGGGTGAGGAAATAAGCTACCAGTTGACACATGGACGGCATCAGCCCCAGCTTCTTCTGCCCATTGACAAACTTGGATAGAATCTTCTATGGTATTACCTGGTTTTTCCCAAAAGGTGACGGCGTTGTTATAGTCAACGGCACTAATTTTGAATTGCAGATGAAAATCGTTGCCTACTTCTTTGCGGATTGCTCTAATTACATCTAGCAAAAACCGCGCTCGATTCTCTAATGAACCACCATATTCATCTTGACGGTCGTTAATTCCAGAACTGAGAAATTGATTAAAAAGATATCCATTAGCACTGTGCAATTCTACTCCGTCCAAACCTGCTTCACGGGCACGTCTAGCACCATCGGCGAAGTATTGGATTGTTTCTTTAATCTCTGTTATTGTCATCGCTTGACATAAAAAGCCGTGGAATGGCTCAGTTTGGCTAGTGGAACTTAAGGCTTTTTTTCCTAAGTTTTCTACACCACCAATATCTTGCTGTCGCCCCGAATGACTTAATTGCAAAATAAATTTACAGTCATATTCGTGGACTCTTTCTCCTACTTTTCGCCAAAAAGGAATGCGCTCATCACAGTTAATGGTGGCGTAATTGGGCATAATTCGTCCCCGGATGGCGACTGGGACAAAGGAACTAATAATCGCTCCTACACCACCACGAGCAAACTTTTCTTCCCAGTTGATTCGGGCTTGAGTACCTGAACCATCATAGTTATCCCATCTGCCAGAAATACTAGAGCGAAATATCCGATTTTTGACTGTGAGATTACGGAATCTCAATGGCTCAAATATAATATCGTTTTCCATGTGTTTCTCTGTCTTTATCTATTGTTTCGGCAATAAAATTAGGTGTCAAAATTATTCGTAGCACTAACAGTCTCGCCAGAGAACTATTTTTTTAGGTCTCTGGGAGAGCAGTTTTTATGTCTACAAATCTACAGTGGAGGTTTTCGGATAGGAGCGCTAAGTATTAAGTTTTTGTTACTTAAATTTACTTAACCAGTTTCAGCATGGATATTTATCCTTATTGGTTTTTACAGTTATATAAAGACTTTTGCAATTTGTAAACCTACGGTATTTACAGAGCAATTCTTAAAAAAAGTGAAAATTTCCGTCTTTTATTTTTCTTAAAAAGTTAAGGCAACCTTAAAAGTCGCTAAAAGGAGCTGCTCACAATTTGTTACAAACCTAACCAAGTAGGTAGGAAATCGATATAACCATAGCAAATTGGTTATTGAAGACCATTGTAAATTTACAAATTTTTAAATTTTTGATTTAGAAATGTATAAAAGTTTATTAATGACGTTTTGCAAATTTGTGTAGTAACTTCATATATAACGAACCTCAGTAAGGTACATTAATCATCAAAATATCCTCAGACTAAATCTGGAAAATGGGAAATTAGTGATGAAGCATTAATGTACCTCTGCAAACGTGAGGTGCAGTGGAAAAGGTTTAGGTCTTATAAACAGAGAGTTTTATGAAAAAGACAAGTCTAATTTTTAAGGGCTGTCTGCTCCTCCTATTCGTGACTGTGTTTATAGTCTGCGGCTTTTATGGAACGCCTACAGCTCTAGCTGATGAGTATAGAGAAATACCTACGTCCATAAATACCGAGTATTCGGATACGGGTGTATCTGAGTACCCTGATAACTGCGAGGGTATCGGTTATCTCCCAGAGTACACAAAGGAGAATTTGACAGATGCCGAGAAACGGGGTCGTTGCACTTGGTATTTATGGACTGGCGGTAATTCTAAGTACTATCGCGATTTAGCGAAGCGAACGCGTGGTGGTGTTGACCTATTAAAGCTGATTGACTCGCGCGTGCATGACGAGCGATTGCAACGTTATGGCGCAATTAACGATCCTGGATGTGAAAAGGCGACAGCGCCAGATAAATATGGTTTGTGGCTAGATGAGTGTAAAGATCCGCTCTCAACTGGCGTTATTGGGTTGCGTAAGTTTCAAAACCCCAACTTCGATTCGACAAAATGGAACCCTGTTGAATATGCCAAAACTTCACAAATTGAGCCTCCATACGTAATTGGCCAGTCCTGTGCCATCTGTCACGTAGCATTAGATCCTCTCAATCCACCCAAAGACAAGGAACATCCAAGATGGGAAAACCTGGTACCAGCATTGGGTAATCAGTACATTAAGGAAAACAAATTATTTGGAAGCAGCGTTGCGAATAATAGTTTTATTAAGCAAGTACTTGATTCTCAAAAACCTGGTACCTCTGATACTTCTCGGATTGCCACCGATCATATCAATAATCCGAATGCGATTAATGCCATTTTTAATTTAGGCGATCGCCCCAAATATCCAGAGGTAATGAACGATGGTTCAACCAAAGATGTTAATCATATTCTCAAGGATGGTGCGGACTCTACAGGAGTGGCAAATGCCTCACTACGCGTCTACGTCAACATTGGGATGTGCGGCGATTACTGGACAAGTCTTCATGAGCCTTTATTAGGCAGAACTCCCCAAAAACCTTTTGATATCGAAAAGGCGCGGAAGGAGTGCGAAGGCTGGAGACAGACAGAAGCACGTATGGCTGATGCCGAAGCATTCTTAAAAACCATCCAGCCGATGCACCTGAAAGATGCACCAGATGGTGAAAAGTTCTTGACTAAAGATGAAGAAGTTCTCAAACGTGGGAAGCTGGTTTTTGCTAGCACTTGTGCTAGTTGCCATTCCAGCAAAAAGCCACCTGCTGAAATTGCAGCTGACCCCGAACAGGCTCAAAAATGGTACGAAGAGTCTGTACTCAGTAGTAATTTCCTCGACCACAACTTCTTGTCTGATGACCAGCGTTATCCAGTTACTTTAATTGGGACTAATGCGGCGCGATCGCTAGGGACAAATGCCGCTAAGGGGCATATTTGGGATCAGTTCTCATCGAAGACGTTCAAAGAACTGCCATCACCAGGTACTTTGACGCTGTACAACCCCTTTGATGAGAAAAAACCCATCGAATTTAAGATACCTGATGGCGGTTTGGGATATTACCGTACACCTTCACTAGTTAGTATTTGGGCAACAGCACCACTTCTGCACAACAATACACTAGGACTTTACAACGAAGATCCTTCAGTAAAAGGACGTGTAGAAGCCTATACGGATGCGATGGAAAAGCTGCTGTGGCCTGAAAAGCGTGAGGGAATTATCAGCAGGACATCTCAAGATACTAAATTAGAGCTTCCCCCAGGAGATCCGAATCCGAGATTTAAACTTCCTGTTCCTAAAGGTACACCTGTGAATTTGCTGGCAAGCATCAATATGAGAGAGGCGATTACATCTCTCAATCTCGGCAACCTTTTTCAAGACTTGAAACCGGAGGGTGGAATTAAGGGTAAATTGGCACGTGTACTTTTAAGAGCCAACAAATCTCCTGACTTTGTAGAAGATGAAGGTCATTATTTTGGCTCAAATCTCCCAGATGAAGACAAGAAAGCCCTAATTGAGTTCGTGAAAACTTTCTAAGTACAGCTCCCGTGTAATATCGTAGTGTTTTAAACGCAGAGAATTCGCTACGAATTAATAAAATGTTTGTACTCAGACAACTTGTCTTGATATTCTGCACTCGTTTCCAGGTTAAATCTGGGAACGAGAAAAAATATTGATTAAATAGCAAGGATATATATGGCGTATTTACCAATCGTCTTCGTTCGTGGATATGCAGGTACACAAAAAGACGTTGAGCAAACAGTCAACGATCCATTTTATGGATTCAATAGTGGTTCAACTCATATTCGAGTAGATGAGAAGGAAAATCCTCAGAAGTTTTTTTTCGAGAGTCCATTGCTGCGGCTAATGACCGATCATGGTTATCAACCGATTGTTGACAATCAGAATGTGAGCAATCAAATTAAAAGATTGTCCGATCGACTTCATCAAACTATTTGGATCTATCGATTTTATGATATATCTACACCTAGCTTTGGCTCCTCAAGTGTAGTCCGACAAGAGATGGAGCAAATAGCTCAGGGTTTAAGAGACTTGATCCAGAATGTCAAAAAAACGACGGGTGCTGATAAAATTTATCTGGTTGCCCACTCGATGGGAGGTCTTGTTTGTCGCAGCTTGATTGAAAAGATTTATCCAGAACAAGGCGAGCAAGCTGTCGATCATATTGACAAATTCTTTACCTACGCTACACCTCATGGCGGTATTTATTTTGAGGTCGGGGGTGGCTTAATTGAAAATCTCAGGGACAGGTTTCAATTGAATAATTCTGATGACTTTGGCCCCCAGAGGATGTACCAGTATTTAACACCTAATATTAAGTCAACGGCTGAGTTACCCGATAACTTTCAGCTACAACAATTACAAAGTATAGATAATGCATTTTCGCCAAGCCGCGTTTTTTCTCTAATCGGCACGAATGCACATGATTATGAAGAAGCTTTTGGTCTTTCACGCAATCTTGTTGGGGTGAAAAGTGATGGTCTAGTTCAGATTGAGAAAGCTTATATCCTTGGATCTCATCGTGCTTATGTTCATCGCTCTCATGGTGGCCCTTATGGCATATTGAACTCCGAAGAAGGTTATCAAAACCTGCAACGATTTTTGTTTGGTGATATCCAGGTGAAACTCTCTTTGAGCAATGTTGAGTTACAAGACCTGGACAAGAACTTTTATCAACTGGAAACTAGAGTGGCTTTGCGTGGTCTTCCTATTCCAATATATGAGCAAGCGATCGATCATTATTGCCCAATTACACAAGAGTTAACCCGAACAGATAAACCTATTCCGCTATTTACAGCTTTCTTAATCCCCAGAAACTCAGTCAATGATGATAATACCTGTAGATATGCCCTGCGTTTAGCACTGCATTCCTTTACAAAACAAGAGACGAATTGGTTACGCGACCATCATCTCGACCAAGTACCTTTGTGGTCTGACTATCTAATTACTGATGTTGCCGAATCAAATAGCACTTATGAGGCTAAATACAGTTGGAATTCTGAAGAAAAAGAGCCAGTAACAAAATTAAATCCAACTTCAGAATCTAGTCCAGATGTATATGTTGCGTATGTTGCTTTACCTGAACGCGGTCAAAAAGTCTTAGGAACAAATGCAGCAGTTCGCTTGGAAATTTCCCAATGGCAATGAAGGAGGCAGAGGGAGCAGAGGAGCAGGGGAGCAGGGGAGCAGGAGAGCAGGGGAGAATGACAAATGACAAATGACAAATGACAAATGACAAATAACAAATAACAAATAACAAATAACAAAAGGAAAAATTATGCAGACTAATCGCAAACAAACGGCTCTTATTACTGGTGCATCTGGTGGCATTGGTTATGAATTTGTGAAATTATTTGCTCAGGATGGTTACAATCTTGTGTTGGTAGCTAGAAGCCTGGAAAAGCTGAATAAAATTGCCGATGAATTTAAAAAGAAATTTGGCATTGATGTCAAAGTTATTTCCAAGGATTTATCTAACCCATCAGCCCCAGAAGAAATTTTCACTGAGCTAGAACAAGCATCGATTAATGTTGATGTGCTGGTGAACAATGCTGGATTTGCTACCTACGGATTATTTAACGAAATTGACCTGAATGCTGAAATGCAATTGCTACAGGTTAATGTTTTATGTCTGACACATTTAACCAAGTTATTTCTCAAAGGTATGGTTAAACGGAGGTCTGGAAAAATATTAAACCTGGCTTCCACAGCTGCTTTTCAACCGGGGCCGCTGATGGCAGTATACTACGCTAGTAAAGCTTATGTATTGTCATTTTCAGAAGCGATCGCAAATGAATTAGAAGGTACAGGCGTTTCTGTAACGGCGCTTTGTCCAGGGCCTACCGAATCTGGTTTTCAACAAAGAGCCGCAATGGAAGACTCAAAGTTGGTAAGCGGTCAAAAAATTATGACTGCGGAAACAGTAGCCGAAATTGGTTATCGTGGTCTATTTGAAAACAAAACTGTTGTCGTTCCTGGAATTAAAAATAAGCTACTCGCTGAATCTGTAAGATTTACTCCCAGAAAGCTAGTGACTAAACTAGTTAGAAATATGCAGGAAAGCAAGTAATAAGTGGGTCGGCGTAAATAATTAAACGTGAGTTCGACGAGTACTATTTTGACCTCTCCCCCAGCCCCTCTCCTACCAAGAGAGGGGAACAAAAACTTTTGTTTTCTCGTTACTCCTCCCTCTCCCAAGGGGAGACGCACTCGCGTTCGCCTTTTAGGAGAGGGAGGCTGGGAGGGAGAGGTCTGTCGAACTCACTTTATTTTAGCCAAATGGTATAATCTGTCGGCTGCAACATAGTTGTTGTACTGTGCCGCAGCGATGGTTGATTTAACCCCGAACTGGGAGTGAGATGGAAAAGTCAGAGCTTTGTCCCAATTGGGACTGAACTTCCAGCCGACCATCATGTTTCTCGACGACAATCTGATGGGCGATCGTTAAACCTAACCCCGTTCCTTTACCAACCTCTTTAGTGGTAAACAAACGCTCAAAAATCTTAGATTTAACTGATTCATTCATGCCTTTACCGTTGTCAGAAATACGAATTTCAACCGCATTTTGTTCGGATAATAATGCAGTGTGAATCGCGATTTGTTGGGGATGATTTTCTAACTCTTCAAAGCTTGTTTGCTGTGCTATTTCATCGAACATATCAATCGCATTAGCCAGAATGTTCATAAACACCTGGTTAAGCTGACCGGGGAAGCAATCAATTTCAGGGATATTACCGTAGTTGCGGATAACTTTAATGGCAGGCCGATTTTCATTGGCTTTAAGCCGATATTTGAGAATCAACAGCGTACTATCTAACCCTTCGTGCAAGTTGACTTTAACTTTGTGTTCTGTATCGGCACGAGAGAAGGTACGCAAGCTGGTACTGATGCCTTTAATGCGATCGGTTGCGCCTTTCATCGAGTCAATTAACTTGGGTAAATCCTCCAACATAAACTCCAGGTCAAGTTCTTGGGCTAATTCGGCCACCGCACCCGTAGGTGGCTGGTGCTGGTGATAGGTATCTAAATACTCACATAGGTCTAGGACATAATCTTTGGCATTGTTAATACTGCCGTTGAGGAAGCCGACGGGATTATTAATTTCGTGAGCCACCCCTGCCACCAAGTTACCCAAAGTCGCCATTTTTTCGCTTTGCACAATCTGAAGCTGAGATTCTTGGAGCTGTTGAGTATATGCTTGGGCTTGCTGATAGAGACGAGCATTTTCCAGTGAAATCGCAGCTTGGGCGCACAGCAGATTCAGCACCTCAACGCGATCGCGGGTAAAGGCTCCCGTTGCCAGGTTATTTTCTAGATAGACTATGCCCAGCAACTTACCCTGTTGCAGAATCGGGCTGCACAGCAAACTCTTGGGCTGTTGGTTTTGGATATACGCATCGCCGAGCAATAGCGGCTCTTGTGCAGCGTTGCTAATCACAGCAGGTTGCAAGCTGCGTTTGACTTTTGTTACCAGACTGATGGGCACTATACCACTATCGACAAGCGACTGGGTTGGATACAGAATCTGCGTTTCGATTTGGCGCGATGCCGTAAGTTCTGCCCTAGCCTGAACTGTGAGATTTTGCCCTTCACTCAACATCAAAGCACACTGCGTCGCACCAGAAGTTTGCATTACCGTTAGCAAGAGAGTAGCAATTAACGGCTCAAGCTCGATTTCACTCGAAAGAGTTTGCGACGCTTTGAGGATGGCAACCAGATCCAGAGAATCAGAAAGACTCGTGGAGGAAGTACTAGTCGAGGTGACAGTTGCAGTGGAAAATAAGGTTTCGTCAATAGAGAGTGGTGTCTGCGCCCCTTGGAGGATGGGAGCTAGCAGTTGGGGATAGCGAGTTTCCAAGTCAGCGAGTTTGGCTTTCGCCCCCCAGCGAGCATACCCATAGTAAGCGTCAATCAAGTAAGCTTGGGCGATTCGCTCTTTGTTCCAATCCAGATAGAATTTTGCCGCCAGTTCATTGCCAAGGGCTGCTTCCTGAGAATAGCCATTGGCTTTGGCACCCGCGATCGCCAAATCGTAAAATTCTATAGCTTCGGTTTTGCGATCGAGAACGCGATATTTTTCCGCTTCTACTAAATGATATTTGTGCAAGTAATTCATCGGGCCATAATCTGCCCAATCTTTTAACTTAGCTTGATTTTCTTCGATTCGCTGCCATCGCGGTTCTGATGGGGACATTGATTCACCAGGATTAGCCAGCAAGGTCAAAGAATCATAAAAATAGAAGATTGGTTCAACGATACTTCCCATTCCTCCAGCTAAATACTGTCGCGTTTGAGCGGCATCGTGCTGGGCTTTGGCAAAATCTTGCAGCCAGTAATTTAAGGTGAAGCGATAAAGGTAAAAGAAGGATAGTCGGTAAAAATCGACTTTTGCCTCATCCAGAACTTTCTGTTCGTAGGCATCCTGGCGTAAGGGAATCTCTTGTTCTGACTGACCTAAAAGAATTTGCGCCGCTTGCCAGTAAGCCAATACACAGTTTGCTGCTGTGACTTGGTGGAGGTCGAACAACTGCTGGTAATAAGCACGAATTTGGGGTTCGAGTTCAGCTAGGGGTTGACCGTACCAATACGCATTGAAGCAGTATAACTGGGCATCGTAGCCCATAAATTCTAGATTGCCAGTTTCCAACCCGGCTTGATATCCGTCCAGTAGAATAGGCAGCGTGTCTTGCAAATGGATCGTCCAAGAACCCACATAAGCCCCCATTAACATCGCAGTTGCAGCTCGGATGTTTTTGGCATCTGGTTCTAAGGCGAGTTGGTATCCTAATTGCCCAAACTGAGGCACTTTTGACATATCGCCCCACAGCATCCTCAGTTGGAAGGCGTAACCCACGTAGCAAAACGCCGAAACCGGACTGTTGCCAAATTGAATCGATAATTTGACCTGGAGCGCCACGACTAGGAAATAAAGCTTTGTGCCGGACATGTAACAAACTGGTGTCAGCCGCGCTGCATTTTGCATAATTGCTAATTGCTGCGGATCGGTCATTTTCGGCAGATGAATGAATGACTCAATAGAACGACCCTCAATTAAAGCATCAATTTCTTGCTTCAGGAGGCGAATGTCGTCTAGAGTTGGTTCGTCTGGTAGGTTCACGCCCAACATCCGGAAAACTGATTGACCGATCGCGATCGCCTCGACAAATTGATTGCGGGCGACCAACGCCTGAATTCTGACTTGATAGACTGGCACTCGTTCTAAAGGTGTTTTTGCACGATCGATTACCGCTTCAATCCACTCCTCCATCTGCTCAAAAGCACCAGCCAAAAAAGCGACCTCGGCAGCTAAGTCATGCAGGGATAGAGTTATTTCGTACTCCCGTTGCCAAGCATCCCCTCCCAGCAGTTGCAGACCGACTGTGGCATATTCACGGGCGGCATGATAGGCGGTTGCGGCTCTGGCTTTGCGGCAAGCCGTGAGGTTGAGTTGGGCGAGTTCGTCCTGTTGCTGTTGTTTTCCAATCAGCGTGGTTCCATAGTTCAACTGATTGACGATTTCAAAAATGCGCTCTTCTCTAGCGGCTGGGGAAACTTGTTGCAGCAGAAGTTGTCCGATTTGGTAATGAGTCGTCTGTTTTTGCTCGTCAGGGATGAGGGAATAAGCAGCTTGCTGGACGCGATCGTGGAGGAAGCGATAAGAACAGTTAAAGGTTAATGGCTGTTGGACTTCTGCCACGTGAAGTTCTGATAGTTGGTAGAACTTATAGACATCGCTGATGGGCAGAATTACGCCTTCTTGCAAGGCTTTCCAGAGATCGAGCGCGGTATCTTCGGGCGATCGCTGATTGACAATCGCCAGGGTAGACAAATCGAACTGAGCGCCAATGCAAGCCGCCAGTTTCAAAGCAGTCTGGGTGGCAGTCGGCAATTTTTGCAACTGAAGTGCCATAAATTCGACGACATCATCGGTGAGCGCGAGTAACTTCACCGCTGCCAAGTCACATTGCCAATGTCCTGTCTGGAAGTCAAACCAAATATAGCCGTCCTCATGCAGTGCTTTGAGAAATTGGGTGAGGAAGAAGGGATTCCCCTTGGTTTTTTGATAGACCAACTCCGAAAGCGGTTGAGCCAGTTCAGTTGAGCAACTGAGCGTATCTGCCGTCAACTGATTGACGTGGGTTTGGCTCAGAGGTTGTAGGGTGAGGGTATGGATTTGGGTTTGGGCTTTTTTAACCTCATCGAGCATCAGCATCAAGGGATGAGTCGGGAACACTTCGTTATCCCGATAGGCTCCGATGACGAACAAATAACCGCGATCGCGTTCTGTCAGCAGTAGTTTCAGCAAGTTTAGCGAAGCTGAATCAGCCCACTGCAAGTCATCCAAGAAAATGACCAGTGGATGCTCCCTTGTGGTGAACACCGTGATGAACTTTTGGAACAGCAGATTGAAACGATTCTGAGCAGCACTACCGGAGAGTTCTGGTACTGGGGGTTGTTGGCCGACGATCTGTTCGAGTTCCGGAATCACCTCAATAAGTACCTGGCCATTGTCACCCACTGCCCCCAGGATTTTCGCTTTCCAATCAGCTAACTGCGCGTCATCACTGCTCAGAAGTTGACCCATCAGGTCGCGGAAGGCTTGGACAAAGGCACTAAACGGCAGATTGCGGTTGAACTGGTCGTATTTACCTTTGATGAAATAGCCATACCAACGCACAATCGGCTTATGCACTTCATTGACGACGGCGGTTTTGCCAATACCGGAAAAACCTGCCACCAGCATCAGTTCGGAGGCTCCGTTGGCAACTCGGCCAAAAGCATCGAGCAAGCTTTGAACTTCTTGTTCTCGTCCGTAGAGTTTTTCGGGAATCAAAAAGCGATCGCTGATATCTCGTTGGCCTAAATCAAACCAGGCGAGTTTACCTGCAAGATGATATTCTTCCTGGCATCGCAACAGATCGTGCTTGAGACCGAGGGCGCTTTGATAGCGGTCTTCGGCATTCTTGGCCATCAGTTTGCGAATGATTTCACCGAGTATGATGGGCAAATCGGGATTGCGATCGCAGATAGAGGGTGGTTGTTTCGCTATATGGGCATGAACCATTTCCATTGGCTCGTCTACTGGAAATGGTAACTGTCCCGCGAGCAGTTCAAAAAAGGTAACTCCCAAGGAATAGAAATCGCTGCGATAGTCAATTCCCCGGTTCATCCGCCCGGTTTGCTCCGGTGAGATATAGGCGAGTGTGCCTTCTAGAACGTTGGGATTTTGAATCTCTTGGGTTTCGCGGGGTAACAGGGAGGCAATGCTAAAGTCAATCAGCTTAATCTCCCCCGTTTCTGGTTGAATCAGAATATTAGCTGGTTTAATGTCTTTGTGGATAATCCGTTGCTGATATAGCTGGTGGAGGATATCTACAATTTGCAGGGCAATAGGCCAGAATTGTTCGACACTCAAAGGGGCAGCCTGGATGTAATCGCGTAGGGAGATGCCACCGATGTCTTTCATTACCAAAGCATAGCCATTTTGGTATGGTTCTAGACTCAGCGGTTGGACAATGCCTGGGATGTCGAGATTTTTAGCGATCGCATACTGATTGCGAAACTGCACCAATTCGCTGAAGCTGGGATAGTCGTGTCGCAGTAGTTTAATAATGACTGGTTTTCGATCTAATTCCCTAAGAGCGCGATGTACTAGGGTATTGGAACTCGAATAAATTAGCTCGTTTATGCGATAACCAGCGATCGTCAACATAAATCTTATTTTTATTTACAAATCTTTTTTTATGTATATAGATCGTTCCCGCTTTGAGATTATCTTTAACTTTTAGAGACAAAAGTTAATAATTACGATCGAATTTGCGATCGTTTGCTCTAAAATTACTGGCTCAAAATGTCATTAATTAACTATAAAAAACTAAAACAACTTATACCAATTCTTTAAAATCCGGCAACACATATTCGCTCCGAAACATAATGCATAGTTGTATATTCTTTTTATAGCATTTCCTAGTCTGTTGAGGTACAAATTTCTGCGTACCTCTGCGCTTTACTTTGCGTCTTTCTGTGTTTCAAAATATTATCTGTACCTCACTTAACTGGGAATCGCTATATATACTTTTTACTACTCCAAACAATTAGTTTTTTAGTATTAACAGATAGTAATGAAAATTGAGATAATTTAGTTCAGATTAGTGAGAGTTTATTGATTTATTTGATCGATCGTTTTCTACTTTTTACAATTATCCATAACATTTTGATATCTTTTTTAGTTTTTATTAGCAATTAAGATGCGTTCGCCCTGCCTCCCTGCTTTTTCACTAATCCCCCTGTGGATGCTCATCCCACAAGGTTGTCAGTTCCCGTAAACTTTGATGATTGCCATTGCCCAAAATCAGATGATCTAGTACTGGAATGCCCAAAAGCTGCGCCCCTGCTAACAACTGACGCGTCAATTCTATATCTTCCTGGCTGGGTTCAAGGTTCCCAGAAGGATGGTTGTGGGCAACTATTACCCGCGTTGCGCCTTGACGAATAACTTCTCGAAAAATATCACGGGGAGAGGCTAGGGTTTCGGTTGCAGTGCCAATGGTAATTACTTGCGTACCCAACAAGCGATTCTTGACATCTAATAACACCACTGCAAAACGTTCTTGTACCTGCCACATTAAATCTTGGCTGAGGGTAGCAGCAGCAGCCAGTGGGCTATCAATTAATGTGCCATCGTTGGGACGTGATTGAAAGGCGCGTTTACCCAATTCAATTGCTGCTAAGATACTTGTCGCCTTCGCCGGGCCAACACCAGAAATTTGCATCAATTCAGCAGGGCTAACTTCTCGCAGAACTACCAAAGGATCGCGTTGGTGTTTGGCTAATTCGCTCAAGATATATTGTCCCAAACCCACAGCAGATAGTTTTCCCGGCCCTTGACCAGTGCCTAGAAGAATTGCGATTAACTCGGCTGTGGCTAAAATTTTTGCACCATGCGTCATTAATCGCTCACGCGGACGCTCATTTGTAGGTAGGTCGGCAATTCTGAGGCAATAGGTCATATTAAACTAAGAAAATAGCACCACACATCGAACTATCCTTAGTTATCCCTCGTTTGCTCTCAAAATCATCTTTATTTGAGAAAATCTTTAACCTTGGTAAGTTTGTATGGGTAATTTCATTTACAACTTTTAAAGGGAACACTAAAAAAAGATGATTTAGAACGATGCCTACGGCGGTAAACTACGCTATGTTCGATGATTTATTCAACAATTTCAAAGGTTTTATTGACGCTAAACTTCAGGAAGTCGGTAACGATCTGCAAAAACGCTTCGGCGTTCCCGAACCCGCAGAGCCATTTGTGCTGATTCGTCGATTCACACCTGCCGATTCTACGGTGACAAAAGGATGTATTGCAATTGTCCAAGAAAGCTGGCAAATTGAAGCTTATGACGATAATAATCAGAGCTTTTTTACGAATAGTGCAGATCCTTTGCGAAATGTGATCTTGTTTGAAGTTGCAGAACCCGATGTCCAAGAGTGTGTTTTTGCTTGTCAATTTTATGCGAAAGCGCTAAGCACAGAAAAACCAATTAAAGTTAGCTTAGGTTTTCGGAGAACGGGACAGTGGGGTACATGGAGGCATTTCTGGCCAACAGAAGTTTTACTAACGGAAGATTTTCAGCCTTACGAAGCGCGTGCCTATTTTAAAAAAGAAGCAGATGTTGCCACAGTTCAAATCAGTGTGCAATTTGAGAGTAGTGGCATTCTTCAAATTAAAGATATTGAGTTGCTGCAAGCGCCTGTAAAGTAACAATCACGAGCAATATCTAGAACGCCCAAATATGACAAAAGCCTACTATTTCAAAGGAAATATTAAAAAGAATCTAATTTAGGGGGTAAACTACGCTATGTTTGACGAGCTATTCAACAATCTAACAAGTTTTATTCTCTCTAAAGCTAAGGAAACCCTTAAGGAGCTAGAAAAACCACTCGCTATTCCCGAACCCGCAGAGCCATTTGTGCTGATTCGTCGATTCACATCTGCCGATTCCATAGTAACAAAAGGAGGCATTGCAATTGTTGGAGAAAGTTGGCAAATTGAAGCTTATGACAATAATACTCAGCGCTTTCTAACTAATAGTACAGATCCTTTGCGAAAAGTCATCTTGTTTGAAGTTGCAGAACCCGATGTCCAAGAGTGTGTTCTTGCTTGTCACTTTAACGCGAAAGCGCTAAACACAGAAAAATCAATTGCAGTAAGTTTGGGTGTAGGTAGACCACAAGAATCGGGCGGAATGAGAACAACTTCATGGGGTAGAGGAGTTTCACCAACGGAAAATTTTACGCCTTATAAAGTGCGTGCCTATTTTAAAAAAGAAGCGAATGCTGCTAAAGTTCAAATAGGCGTACAATTTGAGAGTAGTGGCATTCTTCAAATTAAAGATATTGAGTTGTTGCAAGCTCCCGTCAAGTCACAATCATGAGCATCTAAGTTTACAATCGTAATTATATTACTTTGTCAAGATAGTTTTGAGGGTTTGTAGTAAGTATTTTAGTGCTTAGAAAATAAAGACTAAAGTCCTTACTACAAACTTGTTTACCATCAATTAAAACTTGACAAATGAATAGTGCGCTCGCATAATTTAATAGCCCAATACTACAGGCGATCGCAAACCATTTAAACCCCTTCATTTTTGCTAATTACTGATGAATTTGCGTTGCTTTGAGCATGTGGTAGGTAATAATCAACTGAGTCAGAGCCAAAGGGTAACTTTGGAGTGTTTCTCCGGTTGTACCAGCAATTTTACCCAGTTCTGGATTACTTTCGCGATCGCAAATACTTCGTAAATGGGGCATATCAGAACAAATAATATGCTCTAGCTTATTCACCTGGTCTAAGGTGGCATGACCATCAACTTCTAAGACATCTACAGGCTTACTCATATCCCTGTCTAACCCTAGACGGATCGCTGAGTCAGAATTACCATAGCCAGAGTTGACAATCTGGGTAAAATCTGGGTGCGGAATTGTTGGACGTAGTACCAGACGGACATTCAGGTGTCCATTGGTTTCATCATCTTCCCCGGTGGGTGGGTAGAAACTGATTACTATATCAGACCATTGCCGCTGCGGACGGATAAACTCTGCTGAATCTGGTTCGCGCTTTTCTAATTCTGCTAGTACCTGTTCATCTGTGTAGCCGCGCTTTTGGGTATCCCGCTTGACTTTCCACTTTGTGCGTAGTTCTTCAGGGGGTGCAAGATAAACTTTCACGTCGTAGGAATCACGAGCAGCACGGGTAGAATAGCCGAGTAATCCCTCAATGATTACGAATTTATTGGGCTTGATATACTGCGGTGGCTCGAATGTGCCGGTTTTATGGCTGTAAACTGGCTTAAGAATTGGTTGTCCCGTGCGTAGCAGCGACAGATGTTGCTGCATAATATCTAAATGATTGCAATCGGGGTGGAGAGCAGTGATGCCAATTTCTGCACGTTGTTGGCGATCGTAACGGTGATAATCATCTGTACAAATTAGCGTGACATTTTCTGGGCCAAGTACCTGAGCGATTCCTCGCGTTAGTGTTGTTTTACCAGCCGCGCTGTCGCCGACAATACCAAGAATTATTGGACGGCTCATCATAACCTCCCACAATAAAAACAATTTTAGTAATAAAATTACCTACAATAGTTTTTATTCTAGAAGGGTTTAAGCTAGTAACTCAAACAAACACTTGGTATGCAATATCTCTACACATACATAGAATGTTTGGGCGATGCCTACGGCGGTAAACTACGCTTTTTGCATAATAATTACAATCTAAATGATTGTTAAAGTTATCTGTACGCATAAAAACTAGACATTTTCTGTTGAACCTACTCTCAGCCGCAGATATTCAATTTTGATACAAGCATCCATAACCACATTAAGTCCTGCATTTATAGCTTTTTGTGCTGATGGTTGATGCCAGATACCCAGTTGTGTCCATACAGTTTTAGCAGTGATGGAAATTGCTTCATCTACAATTTCTGGCAAGTACTCAGAACGACGAAATACGTTAACAATATCCACAGGTTCGGGTAATTCCTGGAGTGCGGCATAACTGGGTTGACTGTCAATTTCTTTAATTAGCGGGTTGACGGCATAAACTGTATAGCCTTTTTGTCGCAAGAATTGGGCGATTTGATAACTGGTGCGATCGCGTTTATCAGAGTGACCTACAATAGCGATAGTTTTGGCTTGGGTCAACACCTCGCGCATAGCGTTATCATCTTCTTTAAGGTTTGGCATGATTTAAAATATCTTGAGCGATCGCTTTGCTTATCATACTGAGTTGCATTTAAATATAATTTACGCCTTACTGCTGGGAGAGGAGCATCCTGACATGGCCAATTTGCACGTTAGCCCTTATAGGAGTTCTGGGGAGATTTTAGTTAAGCGATGGTCTGAGCCGTTTTAATTAGCGATCCGCCCGTGGTGGCATACATCCTGTATAAAAAAAGCAAAATTCCATTGCAATGAAAAGACTATAGGTTATACCAATTTAATGTGAAGTTGCACATATCTTGATCCCCCTAAATCCCCCTTGAAAAGGGGGACTTTGATAGATGTTTTTCCGGTTCCCCCCTTTTTAAGGGGGGTTAGGGGGGATCGAATTCTATGCAGCTTTATAAAA
>NZ_JAVRBQ020000047.1:0-27400 GCF_034531215.2 Nostoc sp. ChiSLP03a | reverse complement strand
TGTCGCCTGACGATAATGAGCCAGTAGTTCTTCCGTACTCATGTGGTTAACGATCGCAATCCGTTTCGGCATAAGACGTAGATAGATACACTGCAACGATCCCAGCTTTATTATAAGTATTTATCCGAACTTGATATTACTTTAGGTGATAAAGTTATAATTTAGCAGACATATAAGAATCCTGTTTGATTCGGAGAATTTACTTTTGTGGGTAGGGAATAGTAAATAGAGAACAGGAAACAAGGCATAGATCCGTTTGCAAAAGTCAAATGCCATTTGGCTTGTGGAAAACACTGAAATGAGTAACTAAACTGGTGTTTGAGAAAGCATTTAAGCCTTTTGCTTGCGGAAAACACCAAAATGAGAAAGCATTTAAGCCTTTTGCTTGCGGAAAACACCAAAATGAGAAAGCATTTAAGTGTTTTGAGAAAGCATTTAAGCCTTTTGAGAAAGTATTTCAGTATTTTGAGAAAGCAGTTAAGCTTTTTGATAAAGTAATCAGTAAATATGCCTGACGATTAAAAATTACAGCTGTACAATAGCTTGTTTCCCGTTTGCCCTTAACGTTCTGTAGACAAGGTTTACATTTGCGATCGCCACTGATGACTTGTTATATACTTGTTAAAGTATTAAAATTTACGCAGACAAGTATTCTTACTCTAGTAGGTTAAATTTATACCTTCTGAATGAGCTTCTTCACCCCATAGCAGGAGTATCACTTTCTATTCAGCGTCTACTATAAACAATTAGGAAATAAAATTGCAGTATATCTGGCTTTTAAATTATGGACTGGAAGTACAGGTGGAAAAATGGTTATCGACCAAGCCGAGACGAAGCAGCAAAAAATCCTCATTTGTTAGATGAGAGCCAGTTCGAGAACGAACAAGACCGAAAGCTGGCTGAAGAAACTACAAGGAAGCATTTGGGCGTACCTGCACCAACTTTAGACGAAGACCAATCAATACTACCTCATGCAGCTTCGCCTAATAACAAAGCTTAACCCTAAGACATAAGCATTTTCTGCTTATGTCTGCCCCATACCATTATTTAAGTTTAACAAAATGCAGATTTCGCAACTTCTCAATCGATTAAATAATAAGAAATTTACTAAGTTACTTACTCAGACAGCAGCTTTAGGTGTAGGCGCTATTGTTCTATTCTCAACTACTAATGCTAATGCTGCCGAGCAAGTTATTTTAAAGTATGGTACTTTTCAAGGGCAAGTATCTGTTGAAGAATTAAGTCAGTTTACAGAAACTGGCAAGACTACCCCAACATTAAGAGCTTATTTACAGGCGGCGCAACAAGACCCCGCAGTAGCTCGTAAGGCATTGAAAGCCCCAATAAAAGCTGATGCTGCCTTTTTAAATAGTTTACTAGCTAGTTGGGCAGGGCCAATTTTAGTTAACCAAATTGGTGAGGTAGTTCACCCTCCCGCAGGACAATTAGATCAGCAAGCGTTGCGAAGCGCTTTAAGTACATCTATTCAACAAAATGGTGAAGTGACATTACTTGGAGCCATTCAGAATTATCCAAATACTTCTGTTGAACTTGAAGGAGATCGTCTTATTTCTGTTTATGAACGTCTCAGCAATCTTGCAGAACTCTTATAAAGGTCACTTAGAGACAATGCAGTTGCGATCTAATAATTAGACCTCTTGCAAAAGTACCTTTTGTACTTTTATAGGGAAAGGGGGAAAGGTTAAAGGGGAATGTTAATTCTATCCCTTTCTCCTTTACCCCTTACTCTTTACCCAACTTCTGCAAGAAGTCTATTGATTTAGTATTTCAATAGTCGTAAATTTTAGTCACGATCGCAATGAAATTAATACTGATGAGTCTGTCTTAGGGTTCATACTGTGTTAATTAAAAATTCCCTAATCTAAATGTAGAGTTTAGTCTAAGAATAGGAAAGGGATTTTTATGACAACCGATGTTTCTCAAAATACTAAAAAAAATCTGAATGGGTCACTGATAACAGGTGTTCTTTTGAGTATTTTAGGGGTTATTGCGATCGCAGCGCCTAATTTCACCACCTTATTCGCCGAAACTTGGATTGCCACGATTTTGATTTTCGCCGGATTTACAAAACTAGTTTATGCCACTCAAACCCGCCAGCAAGGAGGTTTTATTTGGAAACTTCTATTGAGCGGACTCTATATTGCAACCGGCATAATGTTATTTGTTTATCCTTTTACAGGTGTACTCACACTAACTCTGTTGCTTGGCAGCTTTTTACTGGCTGAAGGTACATTCGAGTTAATTCTGGCATTCAAGTTACGTCCACAAGAAAACTGGACGTGGGTACTCGGTGATGGGATTATTACGCTGGTCTTAGGCGCAATGATTTGGTTCCAGTGGCCCTTCAACGCACCCTGGCTTCTGGGTACACTAGTTGGTGTCAGCATTATTTTCACTGGCATTTCACGCGTGATGCTAGCGTTGAATGCGCGTTCTACCTCGAATCCTACTAATGAAGCTGCAAATCCTACTTAGTAAATAGGAGTGGGGAGTAGAGGAGCGATACTGCTCGGTTAAAGGGAAAAGGGTAATGGGAAATAGTAAGATAAGTTTTTTCCCCTTTAACATAAGTCCCTTTCCAATACTTGTCGGTTAAGGGGAAAAGGGGAAGGGGAAAGGGGAAAGAAAAAACCTTTAACCTTTACCCTTTAACCTTTTCCCCAAACCCGATGCCAAGTTAAAAATGCTTAACCGAACAGTATTGAGTCCCTTTCCCCCTTCCCTATTCCCATTCTCAAACTTAAGTAGTCAAAGTTTACAAGACGACATTAAACATCTTACAAAAGTAGCTTTTGCTTTCCGGTTGGAGAAAGGTTAAAGGTTACTGGGTTTGGGAAAATTCCATACCTTTACCCTTTAACCCTTCCCCTTTTCCCCACTTATGCAATAAGTCTATTGCAGTAGCGATGCCTGCGGCTGGCTATGCCTACGCCAACAAAATTGCTAAATTAACAAAGGAAATCAAAATCAAGGCCAGCTAGCTGCAATTAACAATGGTATCTATTGCTACTCCATTCTCGGATATTCAAAACCATTGGGCACGCTCATTTATTACAGCCTTAGCCCAACGCGGTATTGTCAGTGGGTTGCCTAATGGCACTTATCGCCCCGATAATTCACTCACCCGTGCTGAATTTGCCGCTATTATTGCCAACGCATTTGGGACAGTTTCCAAGAAGCGGCAGTATGTTTCCTTTGTTGATGTACCCACGAATTATTGGGCAGCAGCAGCCATCAAAACAGCTTACGAAAAAGCATTTATTAGCGGATTCCCTGATAAAACTTTCCGTTCCGCTAACCGAATTACTAGGGTAGAAGTCTTAGTTTCCTTGGTAGCAGGCTTAGAAATTGCTACCAAGGTTAAACCTGACCTGCTCTCAAAACTCTCACAGATTTATCAGGATTCTGTACAAATTCCTGAATATGGTAGAAATCATGTAGCTATTGCCACCAGCGCTGGATTGGTGGTTAGTTTCCCAAATATTAAATTACTCAATCCTAATCTCGCTGCTACTCGTGCAGATGTGGCAGTGATTATTTATCAAGCCTTGGTGTATTTAGGTCAGGCAGAAAAAATTGCTTCTAGTTACTTAGTACAGCCGCCAACACCAACACCAACACCAACACCAACTCCAATTCCAACGCCAATTCCGATACCAACTCCAACTCCAACACCAATTCCAACTCCAACGCCCACACCTATCGGCAGCGTTAGGGTAAATCATAGCCGGGAATTCCGGGGAGCATGGGTAGTATCTGTGTGGAATGGTGATTGGCCTTCCAAACCAGGACTTTCTGTTGCTCAACAAAAAGCAGAACTTACCGAGATTATTACTAAATTACAAGCGCTAAACTTCAATGCTCTGATTTTCCAGGTGCGACCAGAGGGAGACGCTTTGTATGAATCTCGATTAGAGCCTTGGAGTGCTTGGATTACAGGAACTCAAGGGAAAGCACCAGAACCATTTTACGATCCTTTAGCGTTTGCGATCGCAGAATGTCATAAGCATAATCTTGAACTCCATGCTTGGTTTAACCCTTACCGTGCTAGCACCTCCACCGACCCAGCTAAAACAGTCCGTCCCCACATCGCAGCTACCAATCCAGAAAGCGTTTATTTGTGGAAAACTCAACGCTGGATGGACCCAGGACTAAAAATAGTTCAGGATAGAGCGTATAACGTAATTCTCGATGTAGTGAAGCGCTACGATGTTGATGGCATTCACTTAGATGATTATTTCTATCCATATCCCATTGAGGGACAGTCTTTCCCCGATGATAAAACCTACGCTGCATATAAAGTAGCTGGTGGTACACTCAGCCTTGGCGACTGGCGACGAGACAATGTTAACAAAATGGTACAGCGCCTCTGGCAGGGAATTAAAACAGCCAAACCCGACGTAAAATTTGGTATTAGTCCTTTTGGGATTTATCGCCCCGGACAACCTGCGGGTATTACTGGGTTGGATGCTTACAACGTGCTGTATGCTGACTCAAAGAAATGGTTAGAAGAAGGCTGGATTGATTATATTGCTCCTCAACTTTACTGGCGCACAGACCAACCACAACAAAGTTATCCAGCGTTGCTACAGTGGTGGACACAGGTAAATACAAAGCAAAGACACGTTTATGCTGGTAACAATTTGACAGAACCAAGCAACAAGAGTCGCGAGAGTGATGAGATTGAAAAGCAGGTAAAAATTAGTCGTAGCCAAGCTGGACGATTGTCACTGGGGAATATCTTCTTTAATCTCAGTGTTTTGACAGAAAATAGTCAGGGCATTGCTGATAAATTTCAAAGTCTGCTGTATAACAAACCTGCTCTACCGCCAACTTTGCCTTGGCAAGATACAACACCACCATCTCCACCCATTGGACTACAAGTCAATAACCGCAAACTGAGTTGGCAGCCTGGAGATAATCAGCCAGTTCGTTCCTGGACACTTTATCGGCTGAGTGGCGATACTTGGACAATTCAACGAATTTTATCTGCTGGTACAACCTTCGCTACCGTCCAACAAGCGGGAACTTATGCCGTGTGTGCAGTAGATAGATTAGCCAACGAGAGTTTGGGAACAGTTATTACAGTTAGTTGAACAAAAGTGCTGCCCAGATTATCCACAACTTTTATGGATACAACTGACAAATAGGGGTCTGACTCTTCAAGATAAAACCAGTCTAATAATAGTGTAACTGCGGCATTAAAACCATCATCACCCGCTCAAACACTGATGCTAGAAATTTTTGGAATAAATAGCTTGCTACCCTTACGCTATCCGCTAGTTGCACAAAATTCATTCTGAATACTGGCGACTGACGTATGTATTCCATTTCGATAATTAACTCTTATAATTAAAAATCATTTTTTAATCTTTTCATAACTTAAGATTAACCAAAATTTATCCGGTATCAGCTCTAGAATTTCTGAAGTAAACATTGTACAAAAAAGCTAGGACGTACAGGATGGAAATTACATGAGTCGAAAAGCCAGTAAAGTGTTTATACAGTCTGGGGTAATTCCTTACAGAGTGAACAATGGTAAAGTTGAAATCTTACTAATTACAACCCGTGACTTTCAACACTGGGTGATTCCCAAAGGAGATATTCCTAATGGTATGAGTCCACCTGATTCCGCAGCCAAAGAGGCGTGGGAAGAAGCAGGGATAATTGGGCAAGTAGATGCAAATGAACTGGGAACTTACAAGTACCGCAAACAAGGCAAAATTTATTGCGTCAAGATGTATTTATTATCAGTTGATATGCTGAGTGAAGATTATCCAGAAGCAAGTAAAAGAAAACGACAGTGGGTAGAAGTGAATAAAGCTATCAGGAGGGTTAAGTTTAATTCACTCAAACGAATCCTTAAAGGTTTTTTCCAGGTCGAATCTCAATTTTGTTCATTACGATGTTAAGTAATAAACACAATAAATTAAACTATATTATACAATATAAAATTAATTAAAGGTTTGGAGCCGTTGACCAAAAACCTTTGTTTATTCACACCTACTTACTTAAATCCATAGCAAAGCTATCCAAGTTTTTATACCGACAATTCCATCAGCTTGCAATTTTTTAGATGTTTGAAAACTAACAATTGCATTCTTAACTGACTCAGAAAAACGCCCATCAATGGCATCAGTATATAATCCAATATCTTTTAATTGCTGTTGTAATTGTTTTACTCTTAGCCCAGAATCTCCTAGCTGCAATCCATTAAATCTATTCAAATCGGCTCGACCACTAACACCAGTTACACCAGATATATCACCTTCATATTGATGGATTAAGTATTGTCCTTGCCAAGCACCAGGAATAGTTGGGTTCCTAGTTCCGTAGTGGGCAATCCATAACGGATAACTAGCAAAATCAGATGGATTACCAAGTTGTTCCCAAAAACTGGGGAAGGTATAAATAATTGGTTTGATTGGTTTTTTTGTTTGTTGCAAAAGGGCTTTTTCCACCTCTGCTAACCACAACTTCGCTCCATTAATTACAGCTTGGCTACTTCCTTTGTCAGTTACTTCTACATCCAGAACTGGTGGTAAGTCTCCCGGTTCTAATTTGCCCAAAGTTTTTAAGAATTCCTTTGCTTGCTGAACTGGGTCAGATGTATGAGGGTGAAAAAAATGATAAGCACCGCGAATCAGACCAACAGCTTTCATAGTTTGCCAGTGATGAGCAAAAGCAGAATCTTTAATGCTTACTCCTTCTGTGGCTTTGGCAAACGCAAAGGTTTTACCAGAGTTTTTTACTGCCGTCCAATCTACTCTGCCATCTTGATCGGCAACATCAATTCCTTCCATAGAATTTTTTAACCTTTTTGATGAGTACAATCCTGAACTTATCAGAGGCTTTGATTAAATTTATGCTTTTTCTGGGTATTTGAGTAAATTACAGAAATTTACTAGGGTTGAGTGTTAACGGCTCGTACTGGAGTCACTCTAACTTTGCCTGTACAAGGCTTGATTTGTTCTGTAAGGGTAAAGTGCTCGTAAGCATTAGGAGGTGTGATTTGAATTTTACTAGACATTGGGCAGTTTTGATCTGGGGAACTAATGTGGTTGTAAGCTATCTGAAATGAGGCTTGTTTCCCAGGAGCTAGAGTTACTTGTTGTCGAGGTTGCTTACTCGAAAAGTAAGTATCCTTGGAGCGAATAATTTTAATTCCCTGTAAAGGTTGGTCTTTTGCATCCAGTAGTCCCAATCCCGGATAACCGTTGAGGGTGCAAGGAGATGAACCGTTATTGGTGAAGGCATAGGTAAGTGCAACATTCCCAACGCCAGCATCTTCGGAGACTCGGCGCACTGACAATTGACTAGTTTCACAGCGCGTCGGATTTGTGGCAGTAGTGGCTTCAGGGGTAGAATGCTCTATAGGTTTTGCAGTCGGTGTAGGTGTTGAGGTCAACACAGTTTCTTTCGTCGGCTGTTCAGTGCTTGCTGGCAAAACTTGCGGCTGTTTTGTAACAGAGGAAGAACCAACACAGCCAGTTGTCATTGCAGTTAGGAGCAACAACAGACTGCTTTCCACAATTAGAATTCGCATATCTTCTTTTTTTGTAGTGAACTACTTACACTGATGCTTTATATACAGTGTAAGTTTCCAAATTTACAAGGGTTATGCACGTCCGCTCCAATGACTTGTTCTGCTGCATCATTACATAACGAATTCAACAGCTTATCCATCTTTTTGGGCAACGTGAACAGCAGAAAGAAACGAGAGGTTTACACTGTCTCCAAAGTTCCTCAGCTTTTCCCGCAATTGTGCAAATAGCAACTCCTTCGCCTTTGGCTCCAGTCTGCTCATGGTACTTAATAACTTAAAGAAGTCATCGATGCTGTACGTCACCTCACACGCAATTTGCTCAGTCACTAATCCCTTAAAATAACCAGAGTCTAGAATGTTTTGTTCAAACCCTCTCAAAATTTCCGCTTGAGTTTCTGCACCTTCATAGCGGACAAGTGAGGGAGCATAAACTTGATACACTTGCTCAATCGCTTGGTAAACTTCATATTTCAGTTCAGGTCTGAGATTCCATAGTAGGATGAGAAACCCGTTGTCGCGTAATGCCGTTGCTGCCTTGGCATAGCGAATTTCTGACGGTATCCAGTGAAAGGCATTAGCAGATAGAACGGCATTGAAATGTTTTGCTTTTAGTTCCCACTCCTCAAATGAGGTGTTGTAGATTGCAACGTTTGGATAGGTTGCACAGTTGCGTTGTGCCAAACGACAAAAATCTTGGTTTGGCTCAATACACTTCATTGAAAAACCAAATTGAGCATAAGCTACCGTCGCATTTCCTGGACCACAACCGACCTCAAGAATCGATGCATCTGAGTCAAGTTGGGCTAAAACGACAGACCGCTCGATCAGTTCCTTTGGATATTGTGGTCTGGCGTTGTAATAAATATCAGCTACAGGAGAATACCAATTCCTTCGCTGTTCTAAATCTATAGAAGCTCTGGCATTTATTTCTTGTTTAGAGTTTTGCATAAGCTAGTTTTATTAGCTATTTGAGTTTAACTTCATTTTATTTAGTTTCCTGGATCGAAGACCAATTTAATATCGATTGTCGCGATACTGTTTGCAAGATTACCATCAAACAAAGTAGGTACTGTAAAATCCCTTCGCATCCTGCTAAAGATTGCCTTGTCGTGGGGTTGATTTTACATCCCCGCCCCCGAAGCTAAGTATTCAACCTAATTAAATATTATCTGTTGCCTCAATCAAAGCACTGCAAATTCCTGGTTCACTCATCGAATGTCCGGCATCAGGAACCACTATAAATTCCGCTTCTGGCCAAGCTCGATGTAATTCCCAAGCTGATATCATTGCGCAGACTACATCATAGCGTCCCTGAACAATTACAGCCGGAATATGGCGGATACGGTCTACATTTATAAGTAATTGATCTTCAGTTTCAAAAAATCCCTTATTCATAAAGTAATGGCATTCAATCCGAGCAAAAGCTGAAGCAAATTCACTTTCGCCAAACTTTTGCATCAGTTCTGGATCGAAGAAAAGTCTACTGGTACTAGCTTCCCAAATTGACCAAGCACGCGCTGCTGTTAATTGAATTTCTAAATCTGGATTGGTCAAGCGTTTGTAATATGCTGCGATCAGATCGTCACGTTCATCTACGGGAATTGGTTTAAGATATTCTTCCCAAGCATCAGGAAAAATATAACTAGCACCCTCTTGATAAAACCAGCGCAACTCTTTTTGTCTCAGCATGAAAATCCCACGCAGAATTAATCCTGTGCAGCGAGAGGGATGGGTTTGACTGTAAGCTAATGATAAAGTGCTACCCCAACTACCACCGAAAACCGCCCACTTTTCTATACCTAAATGTAGGCGCAGTTTTTCGATATCACTAACTAAATCCCAAGTGGTGTTTTCTCGTAATTCAGCATGGGGAGTACTTTGACCACAACCGCGTTGGTCAAACATCACTAACCGCCATTTTTCGGGGTGGAAATATTGCCGATAAAAAGCTGGACATCCGCCACCAGGGCCCCCATGCAGTAAAACGATGGGTTGACCTTGGGGGTTTCCTGACTCTTCAAAATGGATAGTATGAAGGTCGGAAACCTGTAAACTACCTTCTAAGTAAGGCTCGATCGCTGGGTAAAGTTCTCGCATTTTTGATATTTTATCAGTAATGTTGTGATGGCGATCGCTATGTCTTGGTGAAACAACTTCGCTTCTCCCAATTTTGGGAGAAGGGGGATTTACGTCAGAGGTTTAATTTTTTTACCTTGGAACTGGTACTTGATTAATTACCGACGCAATTACCGCATCCATTTGTAAACCATCCAGCATCGCTTCTGGTTTCAATATGAGACGATGACGTAGCAACGGTGATGCAACTGCTTTTACATGATCTGGCGTTACAAAATCCCTTCCCGCTAACCACGCTAATGCTTGAGATGTCTGCAACCAAGCACCGGTAGCGCGGGGTGATGCACCCAAAGTTAAATCGGGATATTGACGCGATGTTCTCACCAACGCCAACAAATAATCAACGATCGCTTCTGATACTTTAACTTCTTTGACTGCTTGTCGTGCTTGCAAAATGTCGGCTACTGTTGCAATTGGTTTCAAACGGCTAATATCTAAACGTCGTGCTGCAAAACCCGCCTGACGATTGAGTAACATTTGCTTTTCAGCATCTCGATCGGGGTAATCTACCATCAGCTTAAATAAAAATCTGTCTAACTGTGCTTCTGGTAAAGGATAAGTACCCTCAAATTCTAAGGGATTTTGTGTCGCAATTACCCAAAATAAATCTGGTAAAGGCAAACTTTCACCATCCAGTGTTACCTGCATCTCTTCCATTGCTTCTAGCAGCGCCGCTTGTGTTTTGGGCGGAGTACGGTTGATTTCGTCTGCTAGCAATACTTCAGTAAATATTGGCCCTTTTTTCAATGTGAAATTGCGGCTATTCAAGTCAAAAATATTAGTACCAGTAATATCTGAAGGTAAAACGTCAGGTGTTAATTGAATCCGGCGAAAATCCCCTTGAATTAACTGCACCAACACTTTTACGAGTAGGGTTTTCCCAGTTCCCGGCACTCCTTCTAAAATTACGTGTCCACCCGCTAACAGCGCTACTAAGAGTTGCTGTATTAAGCTAGATTGTCCGACAATTACTTGATTAAGACTTTGACCAAGACGAATTAAAATAGGATGTGTTTCACTCATATTTTTTATTGATAAATAACCAACGCAGAGTACAATTCCAAAAAAATAATTACGAATTACGAATTACGAATTACGAATTAGTCTAATGCTTCGCCATTTTCCCAACCAGCTTAACAGGTCTCGTTCACTGATGGGTTGTTTGCGAGATTGTAGCTTTAAAACTGCATCTAGTTCGGCTGCACTTGCACCTGTTTTTTCCATCCAGAAATCGATCAAGGCTTGACGTTCTAATAGTACTTGCCCTAATCCCAAGACTTTTTGGAGTTTTAGTTGTTCTTGTTTACCCACCATTTCAACAACAAAGTCGGTGGTATCAGCTTTCTGCAACACTCCGGCTAAAGCTTGGATGTATGCTTCGCTATTATCTATAACTGGTGTATCTAAAGCTACTGGCTTGCCAAAGCGGCGATTCTGCGCCCAAACTAGCACTAATAGCAGGATACCTACCTGGATCGATATTGGCAGTAAAGGAGTTTTGGCAAAAAAGCTAGATAAATCTCCTTCGCTTTCTTTCTTCCTGACATCGGCATCTTTATAGCCGTGGATATATTCATCGACAAAGACTGTGTTACTTTTTTCAGTAACCAAACTAGCTAAATACTTGAAATTACTTAAATAATCTTGATAGGCGTTGGCAGCTAAATAAGGAGTGGTAGAAAAAATCACCTTTCCTTTTTTGTAATTTTCTTTCCAGACAACAGCACCAAAGCGATCGCCTAAATTAACTTGCTGGGAGTTAGCTTTTTTATATCGTCTACGTGTATCAATTTTAATATAACCTTCAGGAGATTTTTGCATAGTGCTAAACTCCGCTTCTGTAACCCGCGCCTTTGCACCCAAAATTACCAAAGTATTCCCTTTCTCTACCCATTCCCGCTCTTGACTATCTAGTGTGGTTTCTCTGGGATAGCCGCCTACTTGTAGCAGAGTAACTGGGTTGTTCTCTGGCTGAATATCACTAAAAGGCTTTTGCCAACGCTTGATAGAAATTCCCTGTTGTTGCATAAAAGCGTACCAAGCACCATAGCCATCAGAGTTACGGTTATAGGTAGAGCCAGCGTTAATTTTAGTATTATTGGGAGCCGCGAACAAACTAAGTAAAACGATCGCAGCCAGTGCGATCGCTCCCATCCAAGCAAGGCGATTTGGACGTTTCATTTTCGACTTTCATAGCCTTTGAATATCACTGTTAATACTTACTTATTTTTCAGTTAAAGTCAAAATATACTTTCTTTAACTTCTTGCAGCGATCGCCTGTTTGATGAATGCTTCTAAATTTTGGGTAGCAGTGGGATTGTCAAACAGAACGTTGCTTGAGAGTTTTAGGGCTTCACGAACTGAGTATCGCCAATCAATATCTCCGGCTAATCGCACTGCAATCTGAATATATTGCGAGATATCATCTGCAATTGTTTGTGTTACAGCGATCGCTTGCAAAAAACCATAAGAATGACGCCCCCGCATAAACTCACCAGGACAAGTGACAATTGGTAAATGACAGGCGATCGCATCCAGTGTTGTGTTACCACCCGCCCAGTCGAAGGTATCTAAATAAATGTCTGCCAAAGAAAGCAAGTCAAAATAATCATCACGCGGTAAGACAGGAGAAAATACACAATAGTCAAGACTATCTAACCCGACAGCCGCAAATGCCCGTTTCAGACGTTCTTGAGAAATCCCAGAGCGAAGGAACATAAATTGAGCATTGGGAACTTGACGGGCAATTTCTGCATAAACGTAATCGTACTGCGGTAAATATTTATAAGCAGCTTGACTAGAAATGTAGACGATCGCATCTTCTCGTAATCCAAAAAATAATCGGTTGCGGCTAACTGAGTCAACTTTGATCGTAGGATAGGAAATCCCAACACCAGGCAAACGTACAAGGCTTTCGGTATAGTGATGTTGACCATTCACAGGCTCCATCAGTTCGCTAGATAAAAAATAGTCAATGGTGGGTAATCCAGAAGTGACAGGTTGCCCCCAAGCCATACATTGAATCGGCGCTAAACGCAGCCCAGCAATGCATAGTGTTGTGGCATCCATTCCTAATTCTGGAAAAATTAACACATCAAGGCGATCGTCAATAACTTGTTGACAAATTTGTTCTAAATTATTCGGCAAATGATAAAACTTCGTACTATGAGACTGAAATAATTGAGTAGCAGCATCAATTTGATGCCCGATGTGATATGAATAAATTTCAAAATTTTGATTATCTGCATATTTAAGCCAGTTTAAGAACAAAACTGTTCCACTCCAGCTACATAAAAAATAGGAAAGATAGCCAATTTTAATTCTTCGATTGTTACTAATAGAAGAAATCGGACGCACCTGACTCCATTGCGGATAATTTGCCGCCATAATTTTGTGAACTAGCTGTCCATATTGCTGCTGTAATATCAGGTCATTTTTTGCCTGATATGCAAGAAAAAAGTTTGTATGATGGCTGATTCCGATAAAAGCTCTTTTCTGTTCATCTGGGCTATTCATGGTGATTTCTTGAATCAATTTTTCTAGCCCATCTTGAAACCAGGCTCGATAGGTATCAATCTCTTGAGGAGTATGATAAGTTTCTGGCAGCATCAGATAGCTCAACATTTTAAATACGTAGTTTTCAGGAAACTTCTCTGTAACCTGTTGAGCGAAGTTACGAGCTTCCAGATAGTTCTGGCTTTGCTTTAGACGAATAATCAGCCAGTAATAGAGTTCTTCTGCTTGAGGGCAATTGCTAATACCATTTTGCAATGTTGCGATCGCCGCTGGCATCTGACCAGTTTTATACAAAACATCACTTAACTTTAAATAATAGTTAATTTGGTGCGGACAACTAGATAAATACTTGCTGTAATATGAGATAGCGTTTTCAGGTGATTCACTATCTGCGAAATAGTCACCCCATCTGTGCCAAGATTCTAGCCGAGCCGCTTCATAAATAGTTGGCTGTTCAATTTCTGACAAATCACATTTAGGAATTTGTGCAATTTCTGGCTGCTGGATAATGTAGCAATCTTCGTGATTAATTGGGATGCGAAAGTTAATTAATGATTTAATAATAGACCATTCTTGGGTGGTTAACTGACCCGTAAGCCCTACATTTAGGTCTTCCGAGACAGCTTCTTCTAAACTAAGTTTCAGAACTGTCTCAAAAAGTAATGAGTTAGCATTATCCTGTAGTTCATCCGATAAACTTTGGCTGTAAATTAGTAGTGTTATATCTTGTCTAGCTGGATGTGTGAAAAGAGTTCTGAGAACATTCGTCAAGTCTTCTGCAATCGCAGTTTCTAAATTAGACCAGTCAGGAAAAATAATTAAATTAATATTTCTTAATTCATTAATTAACATAGCGTTGCAATTACTAATGATACGATCGTCTATTAAACTCGAAAAATCCTGCATCTGGCTGCATTATCGCTTATGTTTTAAAGAAGAAGATTGTTGGTGCTATTTGAGCGGTGTTTATGGACGAAAATGAAAAACGAATTCTTGACTCATGGCAGATGAATGCTAAATTATGGACACAAGCAGTTCGTAATAAACAAATTGAAAGCCGTGCGATCGCCACAGATGCCGCTATAGTTAAAGCGATAACCCAACTTAATCCCAGAACATTCTTAGATATCGGATGCGGTGAGGGATGGTTGTCTCGACAGCTTTTTTCTTTAGGAATTGATGGTTGGGGTGTTGATTTTTGCGCCGATCTCATTGAGACAGCAAAAGATAGTGGTGATTCTCGCTTTGTTGTCTGTTCGTACTCGGATCTTGCATCACAAAAATTTAGCACAATTAACTATTTCTCTTGCTTGATTTGCAACTTTTCAATTCTAGGCGAATGCGCTCTCGATCAGATCGCTAAGGCGGGTCATAGCCTGTTAGAGGACAAAGGCAAAATAATCATTCAAACACTTCATCCGATAATTGCTTGCGGTGACTCTACATATTCCAATGGGTGGCGCGAAACTTCATGGCAACCAAATGCAGATCAACCCTTTTACCCTACTCCTTGGTATTTCCGAACCCTGGAATCATGGATCAACGAATTTCAGACTTTGAATTACCGATTGCTAAATTTATATGAGCCATCCGATCCCAAGACAAATAAACCGATTTCCATTATTTTTGTCTTTGAACGGGAGTTCGGCTATCCAAGTGCTGCGTTTGGCGCTTTTAGGAGCAAGCTGTTTTCAAGGGGTCAAGAAGTCTAAGTGATCTCCACCCTTAGAGCGTAGATCCTCTGGAGAGCCTTGGAGTTGCAACCTACCTTGATCCATTAACACAATCCAATCAGCACGATTAATCACTCTGGGGCGGTGGCTAATCAGAATAGTGGTTTTGTCCTGCCGATGAGATAGGAGCCTACCTAGTACTTGCGCCTCACTCACTGGATCGAGTCCAGCCGTTGATTCATCCAAAATTAGGATTGGCGGATCAGTAACTATCGCTCTGGCGATCGCCAGTCGTTGGCGTTGCCCGCCAGAAATATTTGAGCCAAATTCACCTAAGACGGTTTGATATTTGTCGGGGAGTTTACTGATAAAGTCGTCAGCCTCGGCAATTTGGCAAGCATTGACAATTTGCTCAAAGGTGACGTGCGGAGAACCTAAGCGAAAGTTTTCAATAATTGAGCGACTCCAAAAGTGGGGTTCTTGGGGAACAAGAACGATTTGTCGCCGGAGGCTATCTAAGGATAAATCTTGCAGGTTATATAGTCCAATACGAATATTGCCAGACTGTGTTGGATACAAACTCGCAATCACTTTGGCAAGGGTACTTTTACCACAGCCTGATTTACCAATCAGGGCAATCACTTTACCGCCAGGGAGTGTAATAGAGAAATTTTCTAATAACTCAGTTCTGCCAGGGTAGTGAAAGTTTAGATTTGTGCAAGTGATGTCAGCATTGCCAGGAAGTGTAGCCAAGGGCTTTTGGGTATCGCCTTGATTTTCCGGTGTGGAGTCAATAACTTCTGTTAAACGCTGGATAGCAGTTTGAGTCCGTGTAAATCTATCCACAAGTCCGATTAAAGTACCAATGAAAGCTAGAAAATTAGCGTTCATAGCGTTAAAGGCAAGCAGTTGACCGATACTCAATTCCTTGCTAATAACCAACATGCTGCCAAACCAGAGTAAGGCAACGCTGCCAATACCAGAAACTAATCCAGAGAAGGTGTTGTTGATAATGCCAATTTGAATCGTGCGGAATGTTTGGTTCGCTAGGCGACCGAATCGACTCTGGAATTCTTGCCAGAATTGGGCAGCGGCGGTCGTGGTTTTTAGTGTTAATGCACCTTTAAAGCTTTCAACGAGAACGCCTTGGTTTTCTGCTGCCAAGACCAATACACTACGAACTTTTTGCTGAAGTGTCGGCTGGAAAACAACCGTGGATACTGTCATCACAGCGGCGATCGCGATGGCAACTAGCGTCAGTTTCCCACTGTAGAACAGCATGAAACCAAAAGAAACCGCCCCAGTAAAAAACTGAGCAGGTAAACTCACGACCAATTGTGAGACTAACTGATTAATCTGTTGAATATCTCGCAGTCGGCTCACGACTTCGCCACTGCGACGGGCTTCATAGTATGTTAGCGGCAATCGCAGGATTTGTCGTCCAAATTCCAGAACTAGCCCTAACTCAATTTTTTGGGCAAAATTGGCAATCAGGTTAGAGTTAACGAGTCTGAGACTACTGCTGATAAGGTTCATGATCACAACAGTGACTGCTACAGCGTTGAGCAGCCCTGTATCACCTCGAACTAGCACTTCATCTGTCAGGATTTGGATCAGGAAAGGGTAAGCTAAAGATAGCAGACCAATAACTTGGGCGCCGAGCATAGCCTGAAAGACTATAGCTCGATAAGGCCATACGCGCTTGAGAAATCCCCCAAAACCGCTAACTTGCTCGTCGCTTTGAGTATAAAAGCGGATCGAGTCTGGCTCCAGTAGAAGCATCACCCAATTTTTCCAGCCCTCCATCAACTCCTTTCTGGAGAGATAACGGATGTTCGTGGCTGGATCAGCAATTACATATTTCCTGCCCCGCTGCCCGTACAAAACAACCCAGTGGTTGCCTTTCCAGTGAATGATCGCTGGCAGTGGCGCTTCCTTAATCCGGTCTACTATTTCAGTTGATGCTCTGACTGTGCGAGCATTGAAACCTAGTGCCTCTGCTCCCTGTTGCAGACCCAACAATGTTGTTCCTAGTTGCCCAGTGCCTACCGCTTCCCGGATGTGGTTGATGGTAAAAGTACGGTCATAATGTTTGGCAATGGCAGCCAGACAAGCAGCTCCGCAATCTTCTTCATTATGCTGTCGCACAACCTGATATTTCATTTAAACTAAAACTGTTTGTTTTCCTTTCAAAATCACTTGTTGTTTCAAGCAACCTTAGTCAGTGGTCGGAAGTAATATCAATGACAAAACTGGAGCGATGGTGCCATTTTGACAGATTTATTTTGAGCTTAAAAACATGGTCTATCTAAATAGTGTTAACTCTGTTTCGAGAGAAAAATAGCTGAAGACTTCTTAACTTTTAACTGAGCTAGCCTTCAGCGAATTCTATATTTAACTAACCATTTTGAATAGATTTTTTCAAATAAAAAACAGGGGTTGGCTAATTTGTGGCAACCCCTTTAAGAAAGAAATCGTTGAAAGCTTTCATTTTTAGCTAAGCTAGCCTTCAAGGAATTCTCTATTTAACTAACTAGTTTGAGCTCAGTTCTAGTAATGACAGTTAACTTCTTATATTAAGAAGTCACCTAATGTATCCGAGGCAGAACTAATCTTCGTCGGCACCCGATGCACTAAATCCGCTAGAGTTAGCTTCTACATTATCGCCGTCCACGATAGCACTGGTTGTAGCGTTACCATCGGTTTGAGCGAAACCTTGGTTACTTACAGCCCTGGAGGTGAAATTACCAAAAGCAAATGCAGAGCGGCCGCCTACAAGACTGGTTGCTTCACAAGCTGAGAGTTCAGTAAAAAGTGAATTTGCCATTGTTGTTGTCCTCTTAACTAAGTTGAACTAACGTCAATTACCTGGAATGAAAAATTCATTCCATCAATCTTTGACTTCTTAGAGAATATCAATAGTTTCACTGAATACAACCCTTATTTTATTAAGAAATATGTTCAGAAAATTTTTATTAATTTTGAGTACTGCTAAGTATTTATACAGGGTTAACTTTCATAAGCTTTTTCTGTAAGTTAACGTAATACTCAATGTAATTTGTAGCTAACTATTTTTATAATTAGTATTTTTACTAATAAAGTTGATGTTATTTTGCTTAATTTATACATACTATTCTACTGGGTGAATAAGTTATTTATATGATGTAATTTTACTATTACAAAACTTACATATTGACAGGAACAATTAAATGTGAATATGGATTTTCAGCCATTCAAGTTTGATTTTTTCACCATTAGCCAGCGATCGCTACTGATCTAAAGCTAGTAGCCAATAGCCTAAAACAACGGATTTTCGTTGGTACACATCATAATTATTTTGTAGAGTGCGTAAATCCTAATAGATACTAGGTTTTAATATTCTTTAAGAGAAAAAGTTTTTTATTATTTATATATAAGATTTTTAGATTAAATGTCAGACAAAGATGTGCTGTAGTCATTTTTCTGAGATTCACAATTTTTTGTATTTTCAAGAGCGTACCTCGAAGAATTGCATAGTGAAGTCTTGAATTAATAGCCCGGATTTCTCACCAGCAATTCTCATTTTGAAAACGAAAGAAGATAAAGTCCTATACCCCTTCTAACTGTTGAGCTACCAGTTTGGCAAACAACCCTGATTGGGCAATCAATTCTGAAAAATTACCTACCTGTACGACATGACCAGCGTCAATCACATAGATGCGATCGGCATTACGAATCGTGCTGAGGCGATGGGCAATCACTACTCTGGTAGCATTTAACTTAGCTAAACTTTCAGTCACAATTGCCTGGGTGCGATTGTCTAGGGCGCTGGTAGCCTCATCCATCAAGATAATTTTAGGCTTGGAAACCAGCGATCGCGCAATCAATAATCTTTGCCGTTGTCCACCGGAAAGATTACTCCCACCCTCAGCGACGATCGTATGCATCCCCATTGGCATTTGCTTGATCTCATCAGCAAAACCTGCCATTTGTGCGGCTGACCAAGCTTCTTCTAAAGAAACTAAAGCTCCGGCGGTGATGTTATCAAAAACCGAGCCTGTACCGATTTTACCATTTTGCAGTACCACTCCTAACTGTCTTCGCACAGCTTGGAGTTCCATCTCTGCTAAATCTTTGCGATCATAATAGATGCTCCCTGTCAATGGAGTTTCAAAGCCCAATAACAACCGCAATATCGTTGATTTTCCACTTCCAGAAGACCCAACGATCGCGATAAATTCTCCTGGTTCGGCATGGAGGCTGACATCATTAAGGATTAAGCTGCCATTTTCCGAGTAGCGAAAGCTGACACGATTTAGAGCAATGCGACCGCTTAGTTGACCGGGATTAACCTTGGTTGAGTCATATTCCGGCTGCGATCGCCAAATCGGTTTTGCTCGTTCCCATATTGGTACAATACTCCAAATTTCCGATACAGTATTGCTCAGGTCAATTACTCCTTTGATAAAAATCGTCAAAGCATAGTTAAAAGCAACGAATGTACCCAGTGTTAGACGTGTCTGCATCAACAGCATGGCAAACCCAAACAGCAGTATAGAACTTATCAAAGGAAGTGCTTCGTTAAATACAGAAATACCATCTTTAATCTCTTGCCAACTCGCCTTCAGTCGGATCTGCTGACTGTACTTTTTTGCCCAAGCTGCAAATGCACGTTCTTCCGCCATTGTGACTCGCAGCTTGGCAACACCGTTGATTAGTTGTACGGTGAGTCCTTGAATTGCACCATTGAGTTCTTGCTCTTTTTTCGATTTCTTTACCAAAAGGAAACTTGCAACAATCGTAACCACAGTGACAAATATTGCTAAACCCACGCCCACAAACGCTAGTTGCCAACTGTAAATAAACATTAGCACCAAGTTAAATAAAGCAAAAACTCCACTCAACAAAGTTCGTTGGGTAGCACCGCTAAGTTTTTGATGAATTTCTCTCACCGCCATGACGCGGTTAACCAAATCTCCAGAAGTATACTGACGAAAAAAGCTAGGACTTAATCTCAGCAGGCGATCCCAAATGGCTGGCTGCAATATGCTATCAGTGGCGCTTTCAACTCGTAGGGTAATAATGCTTTGGGCAACTTGAAAAGCTAACTGCCCAAAGGCGACTGCAAACATGACCAATCCGATCTGCCACAGTAGAGCGCGATCGCTATCAGGAATGGCATGATTGATTAAAATTGCTGTTGCTTGCGGTGCAACCATCCCCAATATTGTGCCTAGTAGCCCTACCACTAAAATACTGGCGATGTCTTTTTCATAACCCTTAACCCCAAACCCCAGTAAATCAATGGCTTTGAGCGCAACTTGAGGTAATGGTCGATACAGAACGTAGGCTAATACTGACAGTGTTTTTGCTACTGCTTCATTTACAGGTGTGCGAGTCCGCGCTACGGGGTCAAAGATGACGTAATCTCGATTAGCTGTAGGTAACAACGCCACTGGGCGCTTTTCCAACTGAGTATAAGCTAACATCGCCCCTTGGTCTTGACGCCACCAGCCATCTGCTAAAGTTATACGCCGAATCCGAATTTGTGATGCTTGTGCGATCGCGGCTACAGGGTCTTTAATAGAATTCAAATCCTCTGCTGGTGGACGAATCTCTATCCCCAGCGATCGCCCAACTGCCCCAAATGCTACCAATAAGGGCGGCCCGTCCTGAGAAAAAACCGCCTCCTGCTGTGGCTGCAATACTGTTGCTAAATCAGAGAGTGCCCCCTCTATTACTTGCTGATTAAATTGTTCGCGTTCCTGAAACTGCCGAAATTCTGCTTCTGCTTCTTTATTTGCCAGCAAACTGAAGTAGTGAAAGAAATAAGTATGCAAACTGGCTAAACCTGCCAGGATTTCCTCGAAATTTTTTAAATCTGCCGTTGATAACACTTGTCCGATAACTGCATCTTCTGCCTCCAGCCACATATCACTCGTGAGCGGGAACGTTGGTGAAGTAGAATTTAAGGTTAATTCCTCAACTCCCATCCAGTGAGTACTACCTTGCTGCAACTTCACCCATAAAAGTGTTTGCTGCTTCGACTGTAGCGTTTCACCAGGCGATAATGAAAAATCTCGCTCTAATGTCTGCACAAGGTTTAATGGCGTAGTCAAAACTGTTTGCTGGGCGCTAAGAGATTGTCCTAAATGATTTACCCAACCTTCTAATAATTCTATGGCTTGAGAGTCAGCCGCCGCGATTTCCTTAACCAAATCAACCATTGACATCTGGCATAATTGGGTAGGTTCAATTGCGAGCGCAACAAAATTCCATTGGCTTTGTGCGATTACTTCCGGTAACAATGCTTCACCAGCGTTGACATGAAACAGATAGCGGCGATGCTCCTTTGGTAAACTGTTTTTAACTCTAGTTGCAAACACTGCTAATGTTCCAGACTGCACTATCCAGAATGTTTCTGGATCGTTCAACAGTAATGGTTCGTTTGCCTGAAAGGAGTATGGTTTGGAAAGAGGATTCACTTAAGGTAAATCGATGTGAGTTCGACGATTGGAAAAAGATATAAGAAAAACTATTGTATCCCGGCTGAATGTAACACAGATTTTTTGTGATGATGATATTACTTTAGAGGACATCAGCCTAAGGGACTTCCAAATAAAAAATAATTAATTGCTCAATCAGCAGGGAAAGCAGGGCAAGAAAAATCTGATAATCGTCTTGGATGGAAAAATTGAGTAATTTAACGTGTGCCTCCGTGGGAGACTCACGTAAATTTATAATTGCTGAAGAAGATTTGCCTTTGATGTCGCTTAAATAAGGAAAATGATAGAGTTAAAGGCGATCGCATAGCGAAAAATGTAAATAAGATATGGCTGACCAAAAAGATAAAGCTCAAGAAAAAAACCGCCTTGAACAGCTTCAAGAAGAACAAGGCAACACCGATCCTAAACACTCAGGCGGTGCTGGCGCTTCTGGTGGCAACTCAGGTGCAGGTAAATCTGGCACATCAAAAATTTCTGCCACTGGTACACCTGATGATATCGAAAAAATTGATCGAGAGTAAAGCTGATTTTGACGATGAGTCAAGGTTTAACTGCCTCGGCAATCATTAGCAACTCAACAATGGTGGATTGAATACCTGATTATTAGACATGTATGTTGCAAAAGTAACTTTTGCCTTGATGTTGGGGAAAGGTTAAAGGTTAAAGGGTAAGAGAAAATTCCATACCTTTACCCTTTACCCCCGCCCCTTATCCCCAGAGGGGGCCCCACCTTCCCCTTTTCCCTACAATGCCAAGAAGTCCATTATGCTTCTGCTGCGTGAAGTAGGCGAACATAAGTTCCGCCTTGCTGCCATAATTCCTCATGAGTGCCACGCTGCACGATTTTACCTTGCTCTAGCACAATAATTTCATGGCAATCGCGAATTGTGCTGAGGCGGTGGGCTACTACAATACACGAACAACCACGCTGTTGCAAGTTACGGTTAATAATCAACTCCGTTTCTGCATCTAAGGCGCTGGTTGCTTCATCCAGTACTAAGACTGTGGGATTTCTCACCAAAGCACGGGCAATTTCTAAACGCTGGCGTTGTCCACCACTAATATTCATACCGCCTTCAATCAACTCAAAGTCATATTTTCCAGGCATAGATGCGATCGCATCATGAATCGCTGCATCTTGGCAAGCCTGCACCAAATCAGCTTCTGGTACAGTTGAATCCCAAAGAGTGATGTTTTCTCGCACAGTGCCCGCAAATAAAAAGATATCCTGTTCAACCATTGCCAACCAGTTAGCCAGAACAGAACGCTTAATTTGCGATCGCTCTACACCATCAAAGCAGATTTCTCCTTCCCACGGTTGATAAAGACCGCAAATTAATTTAGCAACTGTGGATTTACCAGAACCACTTCCCCCCACAAGCGCTATTCTTTGCCCTGGCTTGACAGTCAAGCTCAAATTCTCAATCAAGGGAGGTTCTACACGACTATAGCCAAAAGTGACATTCCGTAACTCAACATTACCCTGTAATTGCCACATTGGGCATGGGGCATTGGGCATTGGGCATTGGGCATGGGGACTACTTGTAATAAGTTCCCCTCTGCTCCTCTGCTCCTCTGCTCCCTTGCCTGACTCCACTTCCAAATCAATGGGATTTTGCAATACATCATCAAGGCGGTTTAAATCAGCTTCTAAAGTTTGGAGTGTACTGCCAAAATTGACGAGGCTATTGACTGGCTCTAAGAAACTCAGTGTTAAACTTTGGTAGGCAACCAGCATCCCAATACTGAGATTGTTTTTCATTACCTGTAAACCACCAACCAGTAAAATAGAAGCTGTAGCTAGGGCTGTCAAAATTGTGGGTAATGTGGTGAGAATTTGAGTTTGTAAGCCTAATTGTTGTTGGGCGTTCAAAGCTTTAGCGTAATAACCCGCAAATCGAGCAAATAAATCTGACTCTAGCCCTGAAGCTTTGATGGTTTCTATGGTTTGGATGCCGCTAACCGTTACTCCACCCACCTTGCCATATTCCTGAGCTAGGCGCATATTTGTATCTACACGAGTTTGCGATAAAAATAAAAGAGCGAAAATGTTGATTAAAGCAAAACCGACTGCGATCGCACTCAGCAATTGGTCATACTGAATCATAATCAACAGGTAAAATATCATCATCACCGCGTCAATTACTGTAGTTGCCAAAGGCCCTGAAAGTACTTCTGCCACCCGGCCATTCAGTTGCACTCGGTTACTGATTTCCCCAGCAAAGCGTTGATCGTAAAACCCAATGGGCAATCGCAGAATATGCCAGAGAAACTGTCCAGATGTGCTGACTGATAACTTAACCATTAATCGCCGCAGGTAGGTAAGCCGCAGTCTGGCAAGGAATGCCCGTAATAAAGTAGTTAACAGCATTCCTAACAGCAAAGGTCGTAACCAATCTTGCCGATCTTGGAGCAAAATCTCATCGATAAATACCTGAGAAAAGGCTGGTACAGCTAACCGAGGCAGTGTTAACAATAACCCCGCAAGTAAGCAAAATAAGATAGTAACTCGTGAGTTTTGTAAGCGGCTACTTAAGGCTGAGACAATGTGATTTTTTCTGCCTCCCTTCTGAAAATCTGCTCCTGGTTCCATTGTCAGCACAACACCCGTGTATGCACGATCGAACTCTTCCCAACTTACTTTTCTCCGACCATTGGCAGGATCGTTGAGGTAGACGCGTTTTTTGCTATATCCTTCTACTACGAGAAAATGGTTAAAATTCCAAAAGGCAATGTAGGGGAGGCGGGTAGCTGTCACCTTTTCCAAAGACAGTTTTAAACCTTTAGCATTGAGTCCATAGTTTTTGGCAGCTTTAAGGATGTTAAAAGCTTTGCTGCCATCCCGCGAAACACCGCATTCTTCACGCAGTTTAGCCAGTGGCACAATCCGCCCGTAATAGCTCAGAATTATTCCCAAAGCAGCCGCACCACATTCGACTGCTTCCATTTGTAAAAGTGTAGAAGTGCGGACACGATTTGGTTTGGGTATTGGGCATGGGGCATTGGGCATGGGGCCTTGGGGACTGGGAAGTAAAAATCTTCTGAGGGTGAACGTTGAGCTTCTGAGGGTGAACGTTGAGCTTCTGAAGGTGAAAGTTGAGCTTCTGAAGGTGAAAGTTGAGCTTCTGAGGGTGAAAGTTGAGCTTCTGAGGGTGAACGTTGAGCTTCTGAGGGTGAACGTTGAGCTTCTGAGGGTAAACCTTCAAGTTTTAACCCCAATGCCCAAATTAACGTGATGTGCAACTTATCCTTAGAACCCCTCTCCAAACCTCTCCCCCACAGGGAGAGAGGCTTTGATTCTTGCTCCCCTTCCCTTGTAGGGAAGGGGTTGGGGGTTAGGTCTGAAAGAAAGTTGCACACGGCGTAAATTAATAAATCCCAGTCCAAGAGCGTAGCATAGGAATAATATAAGAAATCGGTGCTTTTTCTCCAACTTTTACTTGAACTGATGTAGTTGTGCCAGAAGATATTTTTAATGCCGGGCCATCAGAGGATGACCATTTGTAGCCACTGACTGATGTAGGGTTTTCTTGGAGTTGGATAAAAGCTTGCACCTGATTTTCACCTTTACCTGCAAGACTGGCAGCAATTTCTTTGTTACCAACGATCGCTGTAATATCTTGTGTAGTTACCGGAAATGAAGAAATATCTGCAACGGTTCCGATAATGCCACCTTCGCGCTCGCGTTTAGCAAAGCTGGGAGTCACTTGTACAGGCATCCCAGGCTTGATTTGCTTACCATCTTTATTAGCAAAGTAAACAAGACTCATAAGTTTTGAATTTGGCTGTTCAGCCTCAATTGACCCCAAGCGACTACCCGGATTCATCATTTGTCCAGGGACAGCGCTCAGTTCGAGAATGTGACCATTATATTTGCTAATAATTCTACTTTCTTGAGATAGTTGCAATTCTAACTGGGCAATTCGCCGCTTTACTTCCCGAATTTGATTTGTTTTATCAATTGATTGCTTTAAGTCTTGTTCGCGTAGTTTAGTATTTTGAGTATTAATATCTTTAATTTTGGTTTTAATTTCGTCAATTCTGTTGAGATTTTCTAGATATTCGCGTTGCGTGGTAGTTTCTTGGATTTCCAGATCCTTGAGTTGTACGTCAATATCTGATAATTCGCTTTGAGTATTAAAATATTCTTGTTCGGCTTGCACCAGCATATCTTGGCTGATGACATGCTGCTCAAAAAGGTGACGACGGTTATCAACCCGTTTTTTAAGAGTTTTGAGTAAGTAATTAATTTGTTGTTTGCGGGAATTAATGCTTTGGCGTTTTTGAGCGATCGCTCTTTGGGTTTGATCGCGTAACTTGGGTGCATCTTGCTCTCGGCGCAGATTCTTTTCCAAATCCAGTTTTTGCTGCCCAAGGGTGATAATTTGTTGGTCAATCAGCAGCTTTTGTAACCTGTCAGTCTCTTGATTCTGGGTTTGCAATTGTTGCAACTTTACTTGCTCTTGCTGCAACTGCTGTTTTAGCGCTGATTGGTCAATAATACCCAGCACATCACCTTGTTTAATAATATCCCCCGCCTTTACCTTCAGAGTTAGTAACGGGCCAGAACTGGGCGCTTGAAATTCCACAACATGGTGCGGTTTAATCAAGATACCTTGACCTTTGACAGTCAGGGGAATTCTACCGAACACACTCCAAACGCCAGCTACAGCAACCACAAAACTCAAAGTAGATAGAGTCAACCAAGCTTGAGGCTTGACAACTTGTATTGCTCGATCCAGTTGTTCTGGTGAAGATAAACGCTCTAAGGCTTCTTGGCGATATATGTGGCTGTGTTTTAGTTGCATTGTTCTCCTTCTTGCTGAGAGCGCCTAGAGCTTCAAGTCTTCTAGACTTCTAAGATTAAAGTGCGATCGGGGAGAACTAGGGGAGAAATAGGGGAGGCGATCTTCTAATTATTTACCACAGACTTTCCAAATTAGTTGATCGTAGACATTTCCCTGAGTAAATGTCATTTCCTGATTTGGATATTGGATAACTACACCAATACCTACATTTCCATAGAAACTTACTAATTTCCCTGTTAAATTCTCACAGCTAAGGTTTTGTATATCATATTGCAACATATTTGAAGATGCTCGTTCTACCCAACACTCTAAAAGTTGAACTTGTAAAAGTCAATCGAATTTTCTATGAAGACCAAACTATTGTTCTTTTGGCATAATCACAGAAATTAATTGATTACGATTTTTCCGATAAATCCTAAAATCATTATCAAATGTGAGCAATTCGCTTTTAGTTGCCAGTTCTGCCATCCTCACCAAACACGCATCCGCTAACGACATTGGAACTGACTGATAACGTTGCATCAACTCGTCAACAGCAGCAGCTTCTTCAGAGAGCCGAAACGGAAGATGGATGATTCCCTTTTGTACAAAAGAAATTACTGCTGCTTCTCCTCCGTAAACATTCTGTAAGAGAAAACAAGCCTCCGTAACTACTGCTTCACAAGTTAACAAAGGTGCTTCAATATGTCCGAACTGATTTGTCACCCATTTATGAAACTGCTCTCTCCGATTGACTAAAGCTACTAATGGGCCTGTATCTAGCAGTACCGCTTGCTTCATTCTGCTAATGGTCTTTTAAGGTACTCCTTGTTTGTCGAGAGATCCCCTGGGCCAGAATCCACGCAGCCAACTAAGTCTCCTGCTGCTTCTAAAGCAGACATTGGCGTGCCATCATGGTGCTTAAACTTGACTGTTGGTGATTTCAATTGCAAAAATTCCACAAAGTCAAGTACTTGCTGCTGTTGTTCCTTTGATAAGGTAAGAACCTTTTGGGCAATAATTTGCTCTAGACCAATTGCTTTCGTCACCAGTCTTTCCTCCAGTCTCATCACTTAAAGTCTAAATCCAACTGCCTAATACCAATTTTTTATAAAGCTGCATAGAATTCGATCCCCCCTAACCCCCCTTAAAAAGGGGGGAACCGGAAAAACATCTATCAAAGTCCCCCTTTTTAAGGGGATTTAGGGGGATCAAGATATGTGCAACTTCACATTA
>NZ_JAVRBQ020000046.1:0-24658 GCF_034531215.2 Nostoc sp. ChiSLP03a | reverse complement strand
CAATAGGTCATCAGTGATAGCATAAATTGTAATTATTTCGTTTAACATTACCCCTCCTAATTTTTCCTCTGGAGGGGATTTTATTGCTTATGCAATGCCACCTGAACACCTGCAAGCATAACTAGCAACTTGGGTTAATATCATGAACACCGCCAAACTCAGCACTGATGGCATTCACCAAGTTGTTATTTTACCGGAAGATTGTCAACTCACTGGCACAGAAGTCCATATCAAAAAAATTGGTAACGCTATTGTTCTCATTGCCAAAGATAACCCCTGGCAATCTCTCATCGACAGTCTAGACAATTTCTCTGATGATTTCATGACTAATTGCGATCGCCCACTCATGGATACCAGAGAGAATTGGGTTGAGTAGCTGTAAAAGGCGATCGCACTTTGCTTAAAACTATAGATCCTGCATCCCCTTATACCAATTGACCAAAATCAGGCTACAGATGCAAGTTAAATCTAACTCTCTTAAATTACGAATTATTTCCACCATCGCGCCACATCAACAATTGCACGGGCAACTTGTGCCATTGCGGCTTCACCACCTAATGCAAATATAACTGGAAACAATGCTTCGATATCTGGCAGCAAATTAGAGCGAGTATGAAAGGATCGCTCATGAAGTGTATCTTGCCAAAGGGAAAAAAGTTTGGCATTTGGCATTTGTGACAAACTGTGAGCTAAGGCACTCAAGACATTGGCACGATACCTCTGATTCTGAATTGCCGTTGCAGCAGCAAGAGCCTGTGGCAATAATTCTGGTGACAGATTCTCAGCTAAAGCACTCGGAGCATAGGCCCGATACCTCTCATGTTGAATGGCTTTCGCGGTAGTTAGCACTTCTGGCAACAATTCTGATGGCAGATTTTCGGCTAAAGCACTCAGGGCATAGGCTCGATATTGCTCGTCTTGAATTGCTTTGGCCGTAGCTAGTGCTTCTGGTAACAATTCTAGTGGCAGATTCGCTGCTAAGGCACTTAAGGCTGAAACACGGTATCTCTCTGATTCAATCCCTCTCACAGTAGATAGCGCTTTTTGCAATGCTAGTTCTTTAAAATTTGGCTGTAAATAATTTATTAACTCTGTAAGAGAGCTTGCTTTCTCTTCTTGATTTGGGTTTTGTAAAGCGTTAGCTAGTCCTTGTTCAGGAGTCCAGAAATTGTTTTTGACTAGCGCAACCAGGAGTTTTACTGGTACATTAGCTGCCAAACTATTTAGAGATGCAGTAATCAAAGCATAGCGACATTGCAAACTCACAACTTGGGACAAGGTCAATTTATTAAAACTCGCTTCTGCTAGTTCCCAGGCACGAGAAATATCTGTAATGTAACCGCCAGTTTGTGCCAATTGTTCTCGCACTTCATACCAGCCATTGCTTCCAGTTGCAGACTCTTCCCGCAATAAGGAGTGAATCTCTTCTAACTGTCCAGCCTTTTCCAAATGCCAAACTAAATACTGATGAATGTAACCATTATCGAGTAAGGTATGCCATAAACCATTCTGGGTTTTCTGCCGATACTTCTTTAAAAAAGCAGCGTGAACATCAGCAAGGTTTAAACCCAACCCAGCCAAATCTCCTGAGCGCTTTGGCTGTGAGGGAGCGGTTAACAAATTACACGCTAAATCGTGGAATAAGTCATGTAAGCGATAGGTAGGCATACCATCAGCAAGCGGTACTCCTGTTAATAGCAATGCTTTATTCCGTAAATATTGCAACATCTTGGCAGCATCACGCTTATCCATCTGCCACAGCGTTGCCGCCATCATCTTATTAATGTTGACATCCTCCGGCAATATCCCTAACCAAGAGAAATGTTGCTGCTTTTCTGGTGGCATTCTCTTGACACTCAAATTTAATGATGCGGTTAAACTCAGGCGTTTTAAACTAGCCTCATCAGTAATTTCTTCGGCTTCCGGTCGGTCAAAACTTGTTAATCTGGCTACTTCTTGCTGAATATCCGCCAACAGTTCATTCCAAGTCGTACCACAGTCTACTTCGGCGGCTGCAAGTTCCAATGCTAGGGGAAGATAACCAACGCCTTTGGCTAAATTTTCTGCTGAGTGACGTTCTGTGCCTGTAATCTCGCGTCTTAATTTCTTGGTCAGCAATTCCATTGCCTGGTCTGGTTTCATTATATCCAGACTGTAGGTGCTGGCTGCTAACGCATCGGCAATGTGACCTTCACGAGTAGTTACTAAAACTTGACAACGCGCACCACCAAAATTAAATGCTCGTGCATCTTCGGTATTCCAAGCATCATCCACCACCAGCAACGCAGCCTTGTCATAAAGCAGAGTCCGCAAATGCAAGGAAGTTGCTTCTATACTTGTAGGTTTAAAGCTATAGTCTTTTAATGCTTGCACCCAGCCACTAAGTAAAGCCAGCACATTGGGTTGTTGACCTAATGTTGCCCAAAGAATGCCATCACCAAAACGAGATTGTATTTCTGCATTATGGGCTAAAGCCGCAGCTAAAGTAGATTTGCCCACCGAACCCAAACCGTGAATCGCAGTAATTACTAAAGTGCGACTATCAGACGACGAACCATTTAAAAGACGAGTTTTTAAATCATCGCTGTACTCTGGGCGTTCTACAAAGTGTGCGGGTAAAGGTGGCGCTTGAAATATTTGTATGTGACCTAACCCCCTAACCCCCTTCCCTACGATGGAAGGGGGAACATTCAAAGCCTCTCTCCCTGTGGGGGAGAGGTTTGGAGAGGGGTTATTTAATTTCGATTTCTCTGGTCTACTACTTTCCCAAGCTTCATCAAATTGTTTTAAGTTCCTTTCCCTATCTCTTGACCATAGCTTGAGTGTAAAGTGTCATTCCTCAACACCCTTGGTTTGCAGACGGTTATCTTCCAGAATCTTCAAGAAAACCTTCAGCAAATTCAGCGCTTCTCGAATTTGCGCTTTAGTTAACTTGCCAGGATATTTGTCTTTTTGGGTCAGCAACTCCAACGCAACTAACGTAGTCTGCACAGTCAGCTTGGGGTTAGCGCTGTCTGCTTCTTTCCAGTCAAACTCAATTTTAAAGTTACCGTCCTCAAAATCTCCATCGGCAAAACAAAGCAACGCCTCTAAGAGACGCTTGACTCGCTTTTGAATTACAGGGCCTTTAGTAGATTCTCGTGGCATTACATCCAAAAAATTGAGTAAGAAATTTGGGGCTACCCCAGATTGAAACTACCACCCCAAACTCATGTAATCCAGATTCTAAGGCATTTTCAGCAAGATTAGGGTATTTGCATCAGGGCACAACCCCAAAGAGAACCTATATCTATCAACTCTTTGGGGCATAACCAAATGCAAGTCCGTCAAATTCTCGGTAAAACCATTGGTTTGTTGCTGGCAATGCAACTATTCTTGATTCCTTTTCAAGCTAAAAGCCAGATTGACCAAGGTAAATCATCCATTGAGGCGTTGATTTGGATGACTCAACAATATATTTCAGTGCTGGTTAAAATTCGCAGCTTGCAAGATAAAAAGGAGAAAAACGCTTCTCCAAAGCTCAAAAGTAAAAGATGAAATGGTAGGGTGTGTTAAGCAGCGGCGATGCCTACGGCGGTAAACTACGCAGTTTATCAGAGATAGTAGCGTGTTGTGGAAGTGCGATCCAAACAAGAAAAACCCCATCCCATCAAAGTTACGCTTTGTCTCACATCTTCGCAAGCAAAGAAGGGATGTACAATGTCTAAGTTAATTTTGATAGCTTGTAGTAAGCACTTTAGTGCTTAAAATAATCAGGACTAAAGTCCTTACTACAAACTTGCTTATCTATCAATTTCAACTTGACGTACTACTAGCAAACTAGCCAACAAATACTCAGTCTATGTATTATGGCTCTTAAGGCTTGGCTACACTAGTAACATCCTTGTTAAGAACCCCTAAAGCTGTTGACAAATTCGATTTATTTGGTGCAGAGGCTTTCAGTCCTGCCTCAATCTCATCGGCTTTATCTTCAATTTGTTTGTAGGTAGTGGGAGATTTAGCTTTGACTCCATCCTCAACCTTTGACCATAAATCATCAAATTTATCAAATTCCCCTTTCGCTTTGGTAAAATCTCCCGCCTCAACTGCGGTCTTAGTATTGGTAACAACACCTTGTAGACCTTGAAATTCGGTTGTCGCAGCCGGAGTAGCTACTGCATTAGAGGTGGTTGTCGCAGCCGGAGTAGCTGTTGTATCAGAGACAGAACTCCCAGCAGGTGGCGTTTGTGCAGTAGGTTCTTCAGCCTGATTGCATCCAACTAAAGTCATCATGCTGATTGCAGCAACTATCAGTACTGGATTAAAACGATTCATTCTAAACTCCTCATCAAAACTCGTTTGTATAGACTGGTACCACTAAGCGGAAATCAAAAGTCTTTCATTTTGGGCTTTCTGGCTGTAATGAAATAGTAGGTTTGTTTCCGCCGACTTGTACTAGCGTTCATATTTTACGCTGACTATCAACAAAAATATTAGCTAATATTTTTGTCCCAGACTGAGCAAATATCCCGCCCAGAACTAAAGTTCCGGGCTGATAAGCTAAAGTCCTCTAAAAGAGGACTAAACTAAATTTCTTGTTTAGTCCTCTTTTAGAGGACTTTGGTTATGAGACTCGGAATTTATTCCGAGGCGGGATAGATACACTGTGCACCAACACTTGTGTATACACCGTAGCTTGACAAGGGGGGATTAAGGGGGGTGATTCGATACATCTGTGCAGAAAATACAAAACCCTCTCCCCTGCTCCCCTGCCCCTCTGCCCCCCTGCGCACTTAATGATAAGTCTTTTACCGGACACGATATCATTTGCATTTCAGGTGATATTGAGCCTACATTAGCGTATTGGGAAAAAGTTTCTACCACCGGAAAAATACAATGAAACGTTCATTTCGTAAGTATCATCGTATCCTTGGCATCATCCTATCTGTGCCACTTATGTTAACCGTGCTGACTGGAATATTAACAACCTTTGTCCGCGAGTGGTCTATTGGTATAGGAGTTCCAGCTAGCTTCCTGTTAAGTATCCATACAGGCGAAATCTTTCATCTGCAAGGAATCTACCCAATTTTGAATGGATTAGGACTTCTGGGATTGTTGGTGACAGGATTAAATATGTCTGGTTTATTTGGTAAAAAAACTCGGCAAAACCCTAATAATTAAACTAAGAAGCTAATGGCAAACGTTCCTGAAAGCACCTACTAACAGCGATTCATTGATTTTGAATGAGTGGTTTATTTACGCCGTGGCTTACTAGCTAGTAATTTTAAGACTCTATTTCAGCTAATTCTAACCAGCGTTCAGTCGCCACATCGATGGCGTGCTTGAGATTTTCCACCTGATTATAGAGTTTCTGCACTTCGCTATAATTCCCCGGTGAGACATTCGCCAGTGTTTTCTCAGTTTCCGCCTTTTGGGCCTCTAACTCGGCAATTTTACCTTCCAACTGGTCAAATTCTTTTTTCTCCCAATTCGATAATCTCCGCCGCTTGGTATTCTCTACCTGTTTGGGTGAAGCCGCACCATTTTGGACTTCGGCATTTTTGGGTTTCTCTTTAGCGTTCGCAGCTTGTTGCTGTGCTTCTTCAGCCTTCTTATAGTCTAGATAAATCGAGTAATTACCTGGATATTGCCGCAGATTACCGCCTTCTTCAAAGGAAAATACTGTGTCGATGGTGCGATCGAGAAAGTAGCGATCGTGAGAAACTACAATTACACACCCGACAAAATCTTCTAAATAATCCTCTAATACTGCCAATGTCTGAACATCTAAATCATTTGTCGGTTCATCTAAAATTAAGACATTAGGCGCACTCATCAAAACCCGCAACAGAAATAAACGGCGTTTTTCCCCACCCGAAAGTTTACTAATTGGGGCATACTGCTGATTACCAGGAAACAAAAACCGCTCCAACATTTGCGAAGCGGTAATTTGAGTACCATCGGTAATTTTGACAAATTCTCCTTCTTCTTTGATGTAGTCAATCACGCGCTGATTTTCGTTTAAAGCTGTGAGCAATTCTTCCGAATGCTGGTCAAAATAACCGATGTGAACGGTACTACCAATTTCGGCAATGCCGGAATCTGGCTTAACCCGTCCAGTAATGATATCCATTAAAGTGGATTTACCAGCTCCATTAGCGCCAATAATGCCGATGCGGTCTTCTGGACTAAATTCGTAGGTGAAATTATTAATCAGAGTGCGTCCATTGTATGCCTTAGAAATGTTATCTAACTCAATAACCTTTTTCCCAATGCGACGACCAACTGTTGAAATATCAACTTTGCCCTGAACTTGTTTAAATTCAGTATCCCGCAGAGCGTGAGCGCGGTCAATTCGAGCTTTTTGCTTGGTACTTCTGGCTTTTGGCCCTTTTTTGAGCCATTCCAACTCGCGGCGCAATAAGCCTTGGTGTTTGCGTTGACTGCTGACGGCAGATTCTTCAGCTAAAGCTTTCTTTTCGAGGTAATATGAATAGTTACCTGAATAGGTGTAAATGTCGCCTCGGTCGATTTCAATAATCCGGTTGGTAACGCGATCTAGAAAATAGCGATCGTGGGTAATCAGAAACAATGCGCCGCGATAGCGATTTAAATAACTTTGTAACCATTCCACAGAAAGAGCATCAAGATGGTTTGTAGGTTCATCCATGAGCAAAGCATCTGGTTCTGATAGCAAGGCTGATGCTAAAGCAATGCGCTTGCGATAACCTCCAGATAAAGTACTTATCTTGGCATCAAAGTCAGAAATTCCTAATTTTGTCAGAATGATTTTGGCATTAGTTTCTAATTCCCAAGCACCAGTCGTATCCATCTGTTGCATCACCACAGAAAGGCGAGACATCAGTTGACTATCATCTGGATAGTGAACCAATTTATCAGAAAGTTCTTCATACTCGCGTACTAAAGCCATGTGTTCGCCACTGTCTGCAAAAACTTGCTCTAAAACTGTATGATTTTCATCTAAATCTGGCTGCTGCGGTAAGTAGATAATTTTAGAACCGGAGTTGATTAAAATTTGACCGCTATCAATGGATTCTAATCCAGCGATCGTTTTTAATAGAGTTGATTTACCTGAACCGTTAGTACCAATTAATCCAACTTTATCGGTAGCATCAAGGCTAAAGCTAGCATCTTTTAAAATTTCCTTGATCCCAAAGTCTTTTTTTACTGATTGTAGTGTAATAATACTCATAAAATTGAAGTCATTAATTATTTTTCATTAGTGAGTAGGTAAGGCAAATACCTTACCTACATTCGCAAAACTCTATACAAATAAGTCCAAGGGAAGGTGTCCATACATTTCGTTGATTCCATCTTCGTCATAAGACTGGCAAGATACTAATACACCACGATGATGTCCATCATAGGAATCAAGATAACACAAGCCGTTTTTGCCATTTAATTTGATATAAACTGGCCCTTCGGGTGTAAGTAAATTGTTTGGTGGTTCATAACCCAAAGCCAGAGAATAGGTTTTCATTGCCAATATTCCTTCTTCTGCCGTATCAGCACAAATTCCTAAAATTTGGTAATCAGTAAGCTTGGTGAGCAAAATTAAGGCATTACGAATTACTATTTTTTCTGATGAGTTGAGGATAGGGGCAATGTCTAGACAGTTGAATTTGTTCAGTAATTTTTTCGCTTCTTCGGCAGTGAGATTTTGAGGATTAGAGGTTGACATAAACTTCGACTATGTTCTGGTTAGTTTTTCTGTGGTGTTTGAGTTGGGACTAGTACCGCAAGGCAAAAGTCAAAAGTCAAAAGTCACTTATGCTTGAATTTTGTGCTTTCTAGCTGTAATGAAATAGAACGTTTCCACTGACCTGTACTAACCCAACTTATACCATTTTGGATTTTAGGTTTTTAATTGGAAATAGTCCAATGTATTGTAGAATTTGTCTGAGGTCAGAGCAAATTCCATCATTTTAGACTTGGCGATCTCATGCCCACTTCCCTTTTACGGTTGATTTTGGACATTCCCAAGGTTGAATATAAAGGGTACGCCATTTTTGGAGTCATTACCCATAACCAAGACTTTCGGCATCTGAGCGCCGCCTGTCTTCCAAGCTTCAATTGCTTCTTTTTGCAGAACCAACTGCCCTCCTTGGGCTTTGAGTGTCTCTGCTAATAGTCTTTGAGCTTCTGCCCTACCTTTGGCACGATTAATGTCTGCTTGGGCTTCTTGTTCGGCTTCTCGTGCTACGTAAACGGCTCTTTGCGCCCGTTGTTCAGCAATTTGTTTTTCTTCAACTGCTCTGGCAAATTCTGGTGAGAATGCTAAATCAACTACGCTAGTATCTAACACAATTATCCCATATTTGTCTAAGCGATCGCCTAAAGCATTATCGAAGTCTTCTTTTAACTCACTTCGTTTGGTAATCGCTTCTTCTACGGTTCTTCTAGCTGCGGCAATTTTAAATGCTTCTTGTGTTTGAGGGGCAATGATTTTTGAGACAATATTCTCTAATGTTCCTTGTTTTCTTCTAACTTCAACTACCTGTATGGGATCGAGGCGAAAGTTAATTGCAAATCTCGCGGATAAATTTTGTAAATCTTTAGTAGAACTCTCCGCTGGAACTTCAAATTTTTGCACCGTCAAATCATACACATCTATCACAGAAATAAAAGGCGGTTTCAGGTGAATACCTTCTAATAAAGCGCCATCTCTGGCTTTACCCAAGATGCTGATTACTCCTGCTTGTCCTGGGTTAATAATGATAAAGGAATTTAGCCCAATAATCACTAGTATTGCTAACACAATTCCCAAAACTGTGGTTTGCCAATTCCCCAATTGCTGATTTTTCAAATTACTTTCTCCAATATTGAGTTAGTCATTTGTCATTTGTCATTGGTCATTTGTCATTGGTCATTTGTTATTAGGCATTGGATATGGTTATTTCCCTTGTCCCCAGTCCCCAATCCCTAGTCCTCAGTCCCCAATCCCCAGTCCCCAATCCCCAGTCCCCAGTTCTCATTTCAGACTCAGGACTTAGGACTCAAAACTTTGTTCCGTGGTAATATCAGTCACACGAAAGCGCAAAAAACCGTGGCTACTGTATTAAAATCTCATCGGGTATCAAGAAGGCGTAAACATTCAACGCATCCTCTCCAGCGTTTGCTGGAGTATGGACACGAGTATCGTAAACAAATTTGGCTGGCGACTATTTATTCTATCCTCAATAAATTTTTCGATTTGGCACCACCCGGCTTAATTGGCGTGGCGGTGGATGTGGTAGTTAAGCAACAGGATTCTATAATTGCACAGTTAGGGGTACGGGATGTCTTTGGACAATTTTTGATTATTTCCTTCTTGACTGTGGTCATTTGGATACTAGAATCGGTTTTTGAGTACGCCTACGCTCGACTTTGGCGGAATTTGGCTCAGAATATTCAGCATGACTTGCGTTTGGATGCATACAAACATTTGCAAGAGTTGGAATTGGCTTATTTTGAAGAACGCAGTACTGGCGGTTTAATGTCTATCCTCAGTGATGATATTAACCAATTAGAGCGGTTTTTGGATGGAGGAGCGAATGATATTATCCAAGTTTCTGCAACGGTTCTAATTATTGGCGCTGCTTTCTTTATTCTGGCTCCTAGTGTAGCGTGGATGGCTTTGTCACCGATGCCATTTATTCTCTGGGGTTCTTTTGCTTATCAACGACTACTTGCGCCTCGCTATGCTGATGTGCGAGAAAAGGTAGGTTTTCTCAATTCGCGGTTGTCAAACAATATCAGCGGAATTACTACTATTAAAAGTTTCACATCTGAAGCTTATGAAGCCTATCGTTTGGAATTAGATAGTGACGCTTATCGTCGTAGTAATAGGAGAGCAATTACTCTTTCTGCTGCTTTTGTGCCGTTAATTCGGATGTTAATTTTGGTGGGTTTCACAGCATTACTTTTATATGGCGGAATGGCAGCGGTTACTGGAGCCATGTCTGTAGGTACTTACAGCGTATTAGTGTTTTTAATCCAGCGATTGCTGTGGCCTTTAACTAGATTAGGCGAAACATTCGATCAATATCAAAGGGCAATGGCTTCTACTAATCGAGTCATGAATTTATTGGATACTCCTATCGCCATTCATACAGGTGATGTGACGTTACCTATAGATGAAGTGCGCGGGGAAGTGCAATTTAACAATGTTTATTTTGCCTATAAAGATAGATTTCCAGTAATTAAAAATCTGTCTTTAAACGTTCCGGCGGGGAAAACTATTGCGATTGTCGGTTCTACTGGTTCTGGTAAAAGCACTTTAGTCAAACTTTTGTTGCGGTTATACGAGGTGCAAGCTGGAAGCATTACTCTCGATGGTATTGATTTGCAAAATTTGAATTTGCAAGATTTACGTCGCTGCATTGGTTTGGTGAGTCAAGATGTCTTTCTATTTCATGGCACTGTAGCGGAGAATATTGCTTATGGTAGTTTTGAGACTAGAGAGCAAGAAATTATCACGGCAGCAAAGATAGCCGAGGCGCACGATTTTATTGTCGAATTGCCCCAAGGTTATGAGACAATTGTGGGGGAAAGAGGACAAAAGTTATCTGGTGGACAAAGACAACGGATTGCGATCGCCCGTGCAGTTCTCAAAAATCCCCCGATTCTGATTTTAGATGAAGCAACTTCGGCAGTGGATAATGAGACAGAAGCAGCAATCCAGCGATCGCTAGAACGGATTACAGTAGATAGAACTACAATTGCGATCGCTCATCGTCTTTCCACTATTCGCAATGCTGATTGCATTTATGTCATGGAACATGGGAAATTAGTAGAGTCGGGAACCCACGAGCAATTGCTAGAGAAAGACGGTATTTATTCCGGCCTCTGGCGCGTACAGTCAGGTTTGAGATAAGTTTCGCCTATTGTCTGTGTCTTCATTACGAATTATTTATGTTTTTTGGTAATAGTCAACCAGAATCAGGTGATACTAAGTGGCGTCGCCAGTTGGATAAGTTTGTCAAAGCAAATCAGCAGGAATTGGCGGCGCTGTTTTGGGGATTGTGGTTAGCAAATAGTGACAGTCTGGGTACTGTTGGTATTGATTTGCAACCAACGCCGCATTTTGTTTATTGTCCGAAAGAGCAGATAGAGAATTTAAATAATAAAGTTGATAATCGGCTTCAGGAAATTTTGGGAATTGTGGAGAATCACAAACCGGATGTGGAAGTTGTGATGATTGGGATTGGGAAGGGGGAAATTAAGTTAATTCAGTTTGCACCGGAACCAGCACCACCGATTTGTTTTGAGCAAGTTGGGAAGGATGTGGATGGGTTATTAGATGTGCTGGAGGAGAGGATGAGGGAGGAGATTGTTTTTTAACGCAAAGGGACGCAAAGGTATCAACGAACACATAAAAGCGATCGCACGTAATTCTAAAATTTAGGTGGAGCGATCGCCACCTGATTTATTAATAACTTTAATTTACATTTTCTATTTTTCGAGTATTAGCCTCAATTCTTCTAGAGTTTCAGATGCGAGAATAGAACGTTGAATTGCCTTGAGTTCTTCAATATCAGATATTTGAGAAATTATTGGCATGAAATTCAATCCTTCATTGCCAAATTTTACTTCTAAAGTTAATTCGATGCTCGATAGCCTATCTTCTCGCTGTCCGCGTTGGAATATTTCTTCATACCAGGGCGAAGAACGTAATACTGTCATATCCCACCTCATAATTTGTTGGACTAAGGCACTATCTAATACAAACGTAGCAAAAAAAGCTAAGACCGTTTCAAGTTGATTTAATTGTTCATCTGTTTGCAATAAACGCAATGCTTCTCGGATTGTAGGCTCGTTTCCACCACCTTTAAGAATTGGAACAAACGGAAGTAAGGAAGGTAAGGGTTGTTCAAAGGCGATGCTAACATCTACTTCCCAAAGATTAATAACGCGGTAATCTTGGCGTACTTGTAACCCAGCAATATTAGACTCGTATTGTGTGGGTATTTCTACATCACTTGTTTTGAGGATATTGATTAGTACGGGATAAGTTGGTAATTTATATTTTTCTTCTGCCAACCCTGCATAGGCACGCATCCGTCGTGGCATTTCGGGTTTATAGCGCAATTGCAATTCATTGAGAACGAGAAATTTTCCATACTCTTGACTTTCGACGCGGATAAGTACATCACTTTCTCTACTAATCCACTGAAATTCAGAATTGAGGATTTCCCCAGCAACAACATCAGGAATTTGTGTCACCCATTTTACCCAATTGTTGGGTGCGAGGCTAATTAAGCGTTTGGTGCTGACATCAGCAGGTTTTGACATGGAAATAGTGGATGCACTCAAGATGTGCAACTCATGATAATGGATTTAGTTTAGTAAAGTTTTGGTAGATCGCACCTCATTCTACAATTTAGGTGGAGCGATGTCTTTGACGGGCTACGCCTACGCCCTCAGAACACCATCATTCCACTTCAGAACCAGAACATTCTCGTTTGGAACAAGAACGTTCTCATTTGGAACAAGAATATTCTCGTTTGAAACAGGAACGTTCTCACTTAGAACAAGAATATTCTCGTATAAAACAGGAACGTTCTCACTTGGAACAGAAACGTTCTTGTTTAAAACATGAAACTTTGAGTTCAGAACAGGAAACTTGGAGATAGAAGCTTGATTGATGAGGTTGGGAACTTGAATTTTGCTATTGTGAGGAGAGGCGATCGCGAAGACGAGCCAGATTTTTACGAAAAATAACGGTATTGTGATGATTCACTCCTAACAGTCGCTCACAAATATCCAAAGCTTGCAGGTAAAGGGGTTCAGCTTCGCTATATCTTCCTTGGGATTGGTAGAGTAAAGCCAGGTTGTTGAGGCTAGTAGCAACATTAGGGTGTGACTCTCCGAACAAGCGCCGCCGTAGTTCTAAAGCTTCCAGCAATAAGGGTTCGGCTTCGCTGTATCTTCCTTGGGAACTGTAGAGTTGTCCCAGATTGTTCAAGTTAAGTGCAACATTAGGATGTTCCTCTCCCAGCAAGCGCCGCCATAGTTCTAAAGTTTGCAGGTAGAGGGGTTCAGCTTCATTATATCTTCCTTGCGAGTTATATAGTGCAGCCAGGTTGTTGAGAGTAGTGGCAACATTTGGATGTTCCTCTCCCAACAGGCGTCGCCTTAGTTGCAAAGCTTCCAGTAATAAGGGTTCGGCTTCAGCGTATCTTCCTTGGGAGTTATATATTGTAGCCAGGTTGTTCAGGTTTTGTGCAACATTAGGGTGTTCCTCTCCCAGTAGGAGTCGCGTTAGTTCCAAAGCTTGTAGTGACAGGGGTTCGGCTTCGCTGTATCTTCCTTGGGAATGGTAGAGTTGTGCCAGATTGTTGAGGTTAAGCGCAACGTTAGGATGTTCCTCTCCCAACAGGCCTCGCCATAATTCCAAAACTTGCAGATACAGGAGTTCGGCTTCGCTGTATCTTCCTTGGGAGTAATAGAGTACTGCCAGATTGTTGAGGCTGAGTGCAACATTAGGGTGTTTCTTTCCCAATACACGTTGTGTTAATTCCAAAACTTGCACTAACAGAGGTTCAGCTTCGCTGTATCTTCCTTGGGAACAGTAGAGTTGTGCCAGGTTGTTGAGGCTTTCTGCAACATTAGGATGTTCCTCTCCTAGCAAACCCCGCGTTAATTCCAAAGCTTGCAGATACAGGGGTTCGGCTTCGCTGTATCTTCCTTGGGAGTAATAGAGTACTGCCAGGTTGTTGAGGTTTTTTGCAACATTAGGATGTTTCTCTCCTAGCAAACCCCGTGTTAATTCCAAAACTTGCATACACAGGGGTTCGGCTTCGCTGTATCTTCCTTGGGAACGGTAAAGTTCTGCTAGGTTGGTGAGGTTAAGTGCAATAACATTAGCATCTTCCTCTCCCAGGAGCCGCGTTAATTCCAAAGCTTGCAGCAATAAGGATTCAGCTTCACTGTATTTTCCTTGGGAGTTGTATAGTGCAACCAGGTTGTTGACGATAAGTGCAACATTAGGATCTTCTTCTCCCAGCAGCCTGCGCGATAGTTCCAAAGCTTGCAGATACAGGGGTTCCGCTTCGCTGTATCTTCCTTGGGAGTAGTAAAGTTCTGCTAGATTATTGAGGCTAACAGCAACAAATGAATGTTCTTCTCCCAGCCGTTGTTTAGTGACTTTTAAAGACTCCTCTAACCAAGGTGCTGCTTTTTCATACAATCCCTGACCTTCGTAAAATCGAGAGTTACTCATGAATGGCAAAATTAAATCATCATCGCTGACGTATTGAATGAGATTGTTCGCTACTTCAGCTATATGAGATATGGCGGGAGTAACAGCGGTAATTTGCTTAGGAGTTAGAGTTTCAGGAATCTCCTTGGCAACTGCCACCATTACCTTGCAAAAACTTCGCTTTAATTCCTCTGCCTGTTCTAAACCTGTAAGCTTATATTGGAAAAACTCGCGCAACAGTGGATGTAATTGGTAAATTCCCTCATCTTTACGCTGGAGTAGATGCAAATTCAATAACTTCTCATCCCGAATATCCTCTAACTCTTCCTCGTCTGACTCTGGTAAACACTGTTCTACTAAGTTCCAAGATATAGGCGCGGCGGCGAATAAACTCAATAAACAGCCCAACTGCTTATCATCGTCGTTTAATTCTTGCCAACTCAACTCAAAAGCTGCTAACACACCCCGTTGTGCTGTCATGTCGCCTTCTGGTTTATCCCAGGCGGGTTTTTCTAGTCGCTTTTTCTCCAACCGTCGCAACATTTCTGTTAAAGAAACATCTACTTTGCGCTTGAGATATCGCCCCACTAATTCCAAACCCAAAGGCAAATATCCCAACCGCTCACACAACTGATTTGCCACAGCTAATTCTTGCTCAATTCGCTGTGGCGTTTCTTTCAAAAATGACTTTAATAACTCCAGCGCCGCTTCTGGTTGCAATACATCCAGAGATAATTGCTTAATAGATGCTCCCAAGCGTTGGCGCGTGGTAATCAACACTTTAAACCGGGAAGATGACGAGGGTAAATAAGGCTTAACCTGCTGATATTCCCCAACATCGTCTAACACTAGCAGCACATCGCCCTCACGCCAATGCCGCCAGCAGTATTGCACTTGAGCAAGGACATCCAAACCTTCTGGTAGCTTTAAATCAAGATAAGTTATGGCAAACTGCACAACTTGAATGCCTACATCACCAGATTTTGCCAGCAACCAGCAAATTCCACCTTTGTAAGTTTCGCGGTGATTCCTGGCATATTGTAGGGCAAGTTCAGTTTTACCAACTCCACCCATGCCAGCAACAGCAGCTATCGCCACCTGTTCATTTTTCTGTAAAAGCTGGTGGAAATTTTGCAATTCCACTTCACGTCCAACAAACTCCACCACCCCACTTAAAGGAATATTTTCGTAAAACGTCGGCTTGGGTTTAGCTTTTCTCGCTTCCGCACGCTGCACACCGAGTAATTCTTCTCTTCGGCGTTGCCATTCTGCATCAAATTTCTTTAAATTCCCGTCTTTGTCGCCTTTGTCGCACCAAAGCGTCAGCCTAAAATGCCAGTCTTCCGAACCTCGTTTGTGTTCGCGCAAATCTTCTAGAACACCCAAAAACTCAGCAAGTGCTTTTAGTGCATCTCGAACTTGTTCTATCTTTAAACCACCAAGTTCTGCCAAAACTCTTAGCTGTGTCCTCACAACTAATTGCTTTGGTGTTTGCCAATTAAAGTCAATTTTAAAACGCTCACCGTTTTCTATCTCATCATTAGCATAAGCCAACAACCTATCTAACAGCAGCCTTACCCGCGTTTTAACATCATCGCCATAGCTAACACGCGCCATCGGTTACTTTTGCTCAAATTTGGACAAAGTTTGGGGAATCCCCAAACTTAATCTAGCATCCCCAAACTTAAATCTCCGGGTATTCACCCATTACAGCCAACAGATAACTGCATTTGCTTTCACTGACTACCCTAAATTTACCGTTGCTTCAGTATTCAAGGTGAAACAAATGCAAAAGGCAACGAAATCTATCAATATTAAAAAGCTGGTGACAGTTTTACTATTTGTAATTCCCTTAATTGCAGACTGGTTAATTCCAGGTTCGGGTATTTTCATAGAAATTGCCTTTCTAATTTGGGAATTGCTGGAATCAGAGGAGACAAACGAGGATGATTTGAAGTAAAAGTAATATGTAGGGTGGAATTCACTTACTTAACCTGGATTTAGATCCCTGACTTCTTCAAGAAGTCGGGGATCTGGGCAGCTACTAACGCTAAACTCATAGTATGACTACTAAAATCACAACCCAAATGCAAACTGATAAATACCCTTTTGCTCAAGAACTGATTACTGATATGGAAGGTAATATCCGCAAAGTAGTCATAGATTTTGATGACTATCTACGCTTGCTAGAAGCTATTGAAGATGAAGGACTTATCTTAGCAATGAAGGCAGTAGAACATGAAATACCTCTAAATATTGATGAAGCATTAGCACAACTAGAACAAGAGTGATTAGCCAATATCTACCCAGTTTTATCAAGGATCTCAAGGCTTTGAAAAGTACACCTTACTATGAGACTATTAGAAACCTTGCTTTTGAAGAAATACCACAAATATTAACCTTTGAAGAAATTACTAATTTCAAAAAACTTCAAGGTTATGAAAATGCTTATCGCATCCGTGTCGGCGATTATCGTATTAGACTTATTTTTGATGGAGAAACAGTCTTATTTCAGCGAGTGCTACCCGGAAAGATATTTATCGTTATTTCCCGAAATAAAACCATCTTAATTACAAATTACGTTAGCGTAGCGCGACTTAGCCCCTTACCAATTACAAATGCAATTTAATACCCAACTCCTACCTCAAATTAATAGTAAATCCCTCAGAGAAAATGGCAAACAATATTATGTAGATGCCAAGGGGAACCGCTTCCCTAGCATCACCACAATACTTAATGTCACCAAACCCCAAGCAGACAGAGACAGATTATTAAATTGGAAAGCGCGTGTTGGAACAGAAGAAGCCACCCGTATATCTACAAACGCCAGTCGTCGGGGAACCCAAACACACAAACAAATTGAGCGTTACCTCCTTGGACAAAATCCTGTTTGTCCAGAAGCCAGTCGCCCTTACTGGGAAAGTATTCAGCCAGTTTTAGCAGAAATCGACACAGTGAAACTCGTAGAAGGCTCCGTTTTTCATTACGATTTGAGCTATTCTGGCAAAGTAGATTGTATTGCCAGTTATCAAGGCATCCCCTGTATTTGCGAGTGGAAAACAGCAGACAAACCTAAAGGTTCAATCGAGCATTTATACGAACATCCACTGCAACTTACAGCATACATTGGAGCAATTAACAACTATTATCGAGATTATGGCATTCAGCTAAATCATGCTTTGTTGGTAGTGGCAATCCCAGAGATGCCAGCTGAGGTATTTTGGTTTGAACCAGCAGCGATTAAAGATTACTGGCAGCAATGGGAAAAAAGAGTCGCCGAATATTGGGAACGCAGAAGTGTTTGGAGTTGATGAGTGGGATTCTGGTTCAAAGATGCGGTAAGTGCTTTGATTTAAATTGCTGCGATCGTCGTTAAAGAAATACTGCTAATCATGCATTGCCTCCTACCCACTTCGAGATGTGGGACGAAAGGAACTTAAATGCATCTTGCTACATCAGTTGCCTTGCTGTCAAGTCGGAATGCGATGAGAATTTGTAAAGTTTTTCCTCTTATGACTCAAAAAAAGCAGCAGGCGAAATGTGAAAAAACTCTGCAAGTTTGCCAATATGATTAACTGTAAGCTTCCGCTGTCCACTCAAGACTTCAGATACAATAGACTCGGTTTTAAAGATAGGAATTAAGTCTTTCTGTCGCAAACCAAATTCGGCAATCATTGCTTGAAGTAATTCTACGCCATGAATATCAGGTATAGAATGATGTTTTTGTTCATACTCGTAAACCAGAGTACCTAAAACATTGAGATAATCTTGTTCATCTAATGTTAATTCACCTTTATCAATTAGAGAATCAATGACTTGTTGCGTAGCCAGCAATTCTTCCTCGGAAGTTACCGGACGAGGAGGAAATGATTTGAGTAATTCAATATACGCTTTAGTAACAGGTGTTTTAGGAGTCATTTTGCTAGATATCTGATTGTTTCAATCCCTAATAGGGATTTTGATTAATTGGAATTCAAACACTTATGCTCATATTAGTATTCAGATATCTGAGAGTTTCAGTTCTTTATAGGGTATTTTAATTAATTATATCTGAGGGCTTCGATGCCTAAAAATGATTTGTAAACTTGTTACCCCAAAAGAATAGTTATCATCAAGCGAACTAACAATCATTTTTCCATTCATCTTTGTCATATTCGGCATGTGTCAATATATGGCGAATAAAAACTTTTTGGCATTTGTAATCTACTAAAGTAATAAGTCGATAATTATTACCACTTCTGTTAAAAACTGTGAAATTACCGACTGGATCGGCTGAGGGAAAAGTTTGGCGTAACTCTACCAAGTTCTGCCACTCCGCTACAGATGTCAGTTTGTACCATAACCGCAGGCTAGTTTGTGCATTAGAGTGCTTTTCCCAAAACTCAACAAGTCTTGCACGACTGATAATGTGCATAAATTTTTAGTACATAGTATTTGTTCATGTGAGTGTCTCTTGGTCGGATAGGAGATTATCTTAGCAAATTGCGAAGTTAGGGTGGGCGTTTTAATGCTCACCCTAGTTGCCTAAACTAACGCTGGTGTATTCGCACGCTTAACTTGAGGTGTTGTAACCATCCGCATTCCGGCTGGTGCAGCTAAAGTTAACCCACGACGCACAGGACGCACGGGACGTTTATTCACTAGCGAAACTTGAAATTCTGACAAAACAGTTGTCAAGACAATTTTCATTTCATACTGAGCAAATGCCATCCCAATACAGCGACGATTACCGCCACCAAAGGGTAAATATTCATAAGGTGAATATTGTCTTCCTAAAAAGCGTTCTGGTTTGAACTGCTTGGGTTGTGGGTAAACTTCTTCCCGATGATGCGCTAAATAAATGCTGGGGATTATTACCGTTCCCTCTCGCAGTTCGTAGCCCATAATTGTAATTGGGGTTTTCACAATCCGAGGGAAAGCAGTCATGACAATTGGGTAAAGTCGCAATGTCTCTTGGCAAACTGCTGTCAAATAGGGCAATTTACCTACACTACTCAAATCGTGGTTAACTCCAATGGTGTTGAGTTCTTTTAGCAACTTTTCACGCACCTCTGGTAAACGATCGATCCAGTAAAAAGCCCACGTCAATGCCGAAGCAGTTGTTTCATGTCCCGCAACTAGCAGCGTCATTAACTCGTCGTGTAATTCTTCATCTGACATCCCTTGACCATCGTCGTAACGAGCCGCCATCATCAAACTGAGGATATCTTGGCGATTTTGCTCAGGTTCAGCCCGACGTTCTCGAAGTAAAGCATAAATCAGTCGATCGATTTTTTGCCGTTGTTGCAAAACCCAGCCCCACGGACTCCACGCACCGAAATCTTTTTGCATGAATTGAAAGAAGAAAGCGCTGGACATTACAGGCGAAGTGATGAAGTCTAATAAGTCACTTAGCGATCGCCTCAGTTCCTCAAACAGCTGTCCTTGATTCAAACCAAATACAACCCGCAGAATAACACGCAAGGTAATTTCTTGCATCGACTCACGGATCTTAAAAGGTTTACCAATTTGCCATTCATGAGTCACCTGTTGAGTTATTTCCCGAATTTCCTCCCCATAAGCCCGCATTCTTTCGCCATGAAAGGGAGGAGTTAATAGTTGCCGTTGCTTCTGGTGGCGATCGCCATCCGCTAACATAAAAGAGCGATCGCCAAGTAAAAATTTTAGTCCTACGTTCCCCCTGCCAACCTCAAAATGCCTAGAATCAGCAGTAAAAATCTGCTCAAGTGCTTGGGGTTGACTAAAATATACTAGATGGTTATCAGAGCGATTACTCCTAATCGTGAAAGTGTCACCGTAGGTTTGAGCAAAATCATCCACATATTTTACTGGCTGACTAATAAACTTGATCATCCGTAACCAGCGCGGCATTTGAGGCCCATCGGGTAAATTGTAAGTTGTTGTCATAGAATTTTAGGGAGTTAATGGCTTCTGAATTTTATTGTTACGACTTTTCATGTTACTTAGGGTTACAGAAAGCGGTATATTCATCATTGGGGACTGGAAACTGGGAACTGAAGACTCAAAGGAAAACAAAGAGGATAATAATAACTCTTGTACAGACGCGATTAATGAGCCAGCGCGTTGCGGGGGTTCCCCCCGTTGTAGCGACTGGCGTCGCGTCTCTCCTAACTCAGCACTCAGAACTCAGCACGGGCTAAACGCCCCGCTACCGCTAACAAAAGGCAGCATCGGAAGTAAGCAGTGCCAAAAATCATCGCTATTCTCAACGGTAAAGGAGGAGTCGGTAAAACGACTACCGCAGTCAATCTGGCTGCAAACTTTGCGAAGAAAAAAAAGGTGCTGCTGATTGATGCAGATATTCAAGGTTCTGCCAGTTGGTGGTTTGGGCGCAGTCAGCAGGGAATGGGATTTGATTTATCTCAAGAAACAGATCCCGCACTTTTAGGTGATTTAGCAAAGATAACAGGTTACGATTTAGTAGTGGTGGATACACCTCCCGCCCTGCGCTCTGAAGCATTAGTGGCGGTAGTTGCGATCGCAGATTATCTAGTTTTGCCGACACCCCCATCTGCAATGGATTTAGCAATCCTCGTGGAAACAGTCAAGGAAGCCGTCATCCCTGTGGGAACCCCCCATCGGGTATTGCTCACCAAAGTCGATACGCGCAGTCTGGGGGAAGCACAAGAAGCAAAAAACACTCTGACTCGCTTGGGTATTCCTACTTGTAATACCTTCATCCGTGCCTATAAAGCTCATGAACGAGCAGCACTAGAAGGTGTAGCGATTACTCAATGGCGAGGCGGAAATGCACGGGAGGCGGAATTAGACTACCGCCGTGCAGCTGATGAATTACAGCGTGATTGGAGAAAATAATAATGGCTAGGAAACAAAGTCTCTCTGATTTACTACAAGAAGAGGCGCAAAAAATTACACCCCCAGAAGGTGAATCTGCGATCGAGGTTACAGCCGAAAAAATAGCCGAAGAACAGGCTGCATCTGATGAGGAATCGTCAGATCAAACACTTGAGCCAACTTCTACTAAACGCACAAGTCCTACTAAAGCTGATTTAGAAGCAACTGTCAAAGAATTGACAGCTAATCTAGAAACAAGCCATAAGAATGAAGCATCTCTTGGACAAGAAATTACTGATTTGCAATCAAAATTATCTAAACAAAAAACCTTTGCATCAGAACAAAAATCATTACTAGAACAGCTAACAAAAGAACTTGATGAAACCAAAAAAACAGCACTGCAACTTGCAGAAGCAAATTCCCAGCTTATAGAAGAAATTAATTCTTTAAAACAAAAAGCAGTACAAAAAGCAGAAGAGAAATCTAAACTTGTTGTCAAAGAAAGTAGCGCGATCAAACCAGTAAAAGACCACTACAATCCACTTAACTACAGAAAATCATATCGATCATCAGAAACACTAGCTCAAAATCAACCTCAAAATCAGCCGAATGAGTATCCCGATAGTTCTAATGAGATGTGGTTACTTGACTAAAGTCAGTTCATCAGTCAGTTAAAGATTAATGGTACAAATCAAAATATATGGCACTGCTTCATTTATACGTCATTCTCGCAGTGCCATTTCTGACGTAATTCATTCTTGTGTTGTTGAAGCTCTAGTATATCCTCAAGACAAGCGTATCCATCGGTTCTTTCGTCTCGAACCGGATGATTTCATCTACCCCGTCGGACGTTCAGAGAAATACATCATCATTGAAATTAGTATGTTTGAGGGACGCACTATTGAAACGAAAAAGAAATTAATTAAGTTGTTATTTTCTGGCTTATCTGAACAGGTTGCAATTGCACCTATAGATATAGAAATCACGATTACAGAAACCCCAAAACACAACTGGGGTATTCGAGGAACAACAGGAGATGAATTAAACCTCAATTACCAAGTGCAAGTGTAAATTTTTGGAGCTTTTAGAGTGAGCATTGTAATCATTGGTGTCAACTTAACGTGAAAGCCCTAGAATTTCCTGTTATTAAGTCACTTGCTTACAATCACTATCCGCGTCACCCCTCCCTAACCCTTGCCTTGTATATGACAGAAACCATTAGTAACAGATGAAAAACTTTTCAGTCGCCGTTACAGAAAAATTATTGAGAGTTAGACTATCTTTCAACTCGAAAGTCTAAAATATGCTGCGCCGTGATTTGTGGTTGTTCTAAGTGTGGGAGATGACCACAATCTTGAATCCACGTGAGAGTACTGTGTGGAATTGCTCTTTTAAATTTCATAGCATCCTTAATACCCAAAATTTTATCGGAATCGCCCCACAAAATTAGCGTTTGTTGCACAATTTTTGATATAACTGTGAATCTAAAAGCACTGTAACCACCACTTTTAGTGAAAGAAATCAGAGCTTGATGCCAACTTGGCATTTGTAGATGTAATGCTCCACAACATAACGCATCGATAGAGGCAAGAGTTGGATTTTTATATCCAATGCGAGAAACGCGATCGCGCACTTTCATATTACTCAAAAACTGAGTTGCTAAATAATCTAATGGGGGAAACATGAATTTGCTCAATGGCGAACCACCCGCCAATCCTGCACTATCAATTAACACCAGCTTTTTGACTACTTCTGGGTAAGCCAATGTGAAATCAATCGCCGTCGCACCGCCCATCGAAGCACCCACCAAAATTACAGGTTGCTTAATGAGGCTTTTCCAGAAATAATAAAGATGGGTTTTAATTGCAGTTGGACTATAAGCAATTCCTGAAAGTCTATCTGTAAATCCAAATCCCAATAAATCCACTGCCCAAGTTTCATTATCTTCAGAAAGTAGTGGCAAAAGCCGCCGAAATTCTAATACAGAACTGTCAAAGCCGTGAATTAATAAAATCGGAGTTCCACCACACCCTTGCTTGACAAATGTTGTAGTTACTGGTTGATTAGTTAAAGGAGTAGCGATCGCAGTTGTTTGAATACTCCAAGCTAGTGCGATCGAAGTAGGTTCTGTGAGTTGCTCAACTGCCGTAGGAAGAAAATTCGGAAACATAAATTTCAGTCGATCGTACTAGTACAACACGGCAAAAATAAACCACCCATTCCAAATCAATGAAATGCTTATGCTGTATTCATTTTTAATTTTTAATTCCGCCTTGCGGTACTAGCTTGCTTCCACCCATAACTAATTTTGTTAAACAATCAAGTTACACAACCTAAGATCCTGAAGTATTATTTGTAATACTATATATATAAAACATCAGCCAGGGACTATCAAAATATTCTAACTCCCAACAGACATACATGATTAATCGCGTCTCTACTCCCCAAAAAAATATGGCATCAAAGAAAGTTTTCCAAAATGTCAAAATGGGGACTAAAGCCACGTACAATTAAAATCGCTTATCCCTTAATCCAGGAGCTAATGCCATGCCAATGGCGGTTGGCGTAATTGAAACTTTAGGTTTTCCGAGTGTCTTAGCAGCAGCAGATGCAATGGTCAAAGCTGCCGCAGTTACAATTGTGTATTATGGTCAAGCGGAGAGCGCTCGCTTGTTAGTTGCCGTCCGGGGACACGTTTCTGAAGTAAATAGAGCTGTTGAAGCCGGAATCGTGGCTGGAGAGGAAGTAAAGGTTGGTACAGTAATTACCCACTACATAGTTCCCAATCCCCCAGAAAATGTCGAAACCATATTACCAATCCATTTCACCGAAGAATCAGAACCTTTCCGCATCTTCTAAGCAATTTTGCTATTCATTATCTGTAGCGAAGCTTCGTACAATTAACTTGTAGCCCCCAGTTTGTTCATACAGGAGATTAATAATGTCATTACAGGCAGTTGGAGCACTTGAAACTAAAGGTTTTCCTGCGGTGCTAGCAGCAGCAGATGCTATGGTAAAAGCTGGTCGAGTTACACTCGTTGGTTATATCAGAGTAGGTAGCGCCCGTTTTACAGTTAATATTCGTGGCGATGTTTCTGAGGTAAAGACAGCTATGGCTGCTGGTATTGAAGCCGCAGAAAATGTTTATGGCGGTACCCTAGAATCTTGGGTGATTATTCCTCGTCCCCATGAAAACGTTGAAGCTGTTCTACCAATTGGCTACACAGAACAAGTCCAAAGCTATCGAGAATCTGTAGAAAATCCCATTGTTAGTAGATCGAACAATCGATAGATTTAACCTCCTGCGGGGAAATTCAAAACAAAAACTTCCCATAAATGAATTTAAAGAGAAGTTTTTTGTCAGGCTTCTGACTATCAAAACTTTAGAGGATTATATTTCTTCTGTTTTTAGATTTTGCATAAGTTGAATTTGGAAGCAGAGAGAAAACAACAGTTAGAGTCAATAGTCAAAACCAATATTGACTGTTGACTGTTCATTTTTATAAATATAAAAGCTTTCAGAATAACTTATACCAATTCTTTATGAAGCTGCGCTAAATAAAGCTTCGAGAATAAAGTCGTAAGAAGTAAGGGAAGCAATGTATTCTGGTGTAATTGTTTCTAGGACAGAAGCTAGCTTTTGACGTAGTTGAGTAAGGG
>NZ_JAVRBQ020000045.1:0-15288 GCF_034531215.2 Nostoc sp. ChiSLP03a | reverse complement strand
CGTTGCCATGGCAACGACCAATAATTCAATTAACTCCTGGACGGGTGGCACAAGCGATGCCTGGGATTTTGCTTCACGTTTCTACTCCCGCCAGAGCGCCAAAACCACGAGGTAAATCTCCTGGTTGGAAGACTGGTGAACGACGTCAACGTAGAATTCGCTATCCTATTGTTAAAAAGCGTACTTTAGCCTCACCTAAAACAGCATAGAAATCTGCTTGATTTCTTACCTTTGACATTTTTGGCATTGGTTAAACTCAACTCAGCATCCCTGAGTCATTTTCTGCTTCTTAGTCTAAAGTACAGTCTACTGCTTGACGCAAAAACTCAAGCACTTAGCAGCGCTCCTCTCAAGGCCGCTTTAAAACTTTGACCACAAAACTTCCCATGTTTAGATTAGATTACAGATTTTTACGCGTGTCTTGGCTCAATACCAAATATAAGTATCGATACTGGCTAGACCCCCATCATTGAAGACGTTGACTAAATCATCTTTCCCATCTGCGTTAAAATCGCCAACTAGCCATTTTTGAGTATCCCAAAAACCGCCTTGGCCAGTTGCCCATCGCTGGATATTAGGAAAGTTTAGAGTACCACTGATAAAGTACTGCCCCAAACTGCCGTAATCCGTGTAGCCAGTTGCAAGAGGATCTTCTTTTCCTATACCATCAATTTTGAGGTAATAATTTCCAGCAACGACATTTGTTGTAATATTTGCAGATAGTAAATCTGTTGGATTGGACGATGCAATTAAGGTACCAGCAGAATTGTATAGCTCTGCCAAAATGTCTAAGTTTGGCCCTTGACTAAAAGGATTCACTGTCAAGCTAATCAGACCAGAACCTGTGACAAAACTATAAAAATCTAGGTCTGTATTGCGCTCAATGATGCCACTACCACTGACAGACGTACTAGAAATGGTTAGTGGCTTTGCTGTCGCAATTGTATCACCACAATCATCGGCTCGGTAGGTGAACCCATTTTGGGTCGTAATAATTTGCAAATCATCTTCAGTATTGTTAGCAGAAGCATACTCACCTTTACTCCACTGGGTTAGCTCCTGGTAATACCCCGGTACTCCCATGATCGGTGCCCAGCCAGTCTCTCCACTACCATGTCCTTCGTAGTATTCTTCAGCGGGGGTTATTCGTCCATCATGCTGGAGTCCCAGCGTATGTCCTACTTCATGAGAGATAGCATCAGCCGTATACTTCTCATCACCGAACGTATTTTCAATAAAAACAAAGGCAGGAGTATCACTATTCCAGTTGAAAGAACCAAGTTTGGCGACTCCTTCGGCTCCTTTACCATACCAATCGTAACTGCTACCGCCGATCGCAACACGCACCCCCCAGCGAGTATCATTACTGCCGCTCTTAATCAGATCGTTAATATCTGCTGGAGCCTGCGTTGTGACATTAACATTAAACGGGCTGAAATCCTCAGCGACGCGCTGCCAGATATACTGAATTCTTTCAAGTTCAACCGAGCTAAAGGATGCTGTATTGCCGTCGAAGTCGAAGGCAGGGGTGATAATGTTAGCCGGACGTTCACTTGTGTTCCAGGAAGTACCAGAGGTGATATTGCCGTCGAAATCTAAATAAATTGTCTGATTAGCTTCTAATAAGCTGTTGAAGAAGAAAGTTTTAGACAGGTCTAAAGAAGCTGATACTGACATATAATTTCATCATTAAAGGAAACCTCTATTAATTTCTCTGTATCAAGCAAATAACTTTACGTACTTTGTTATGCAATCTTTACAAAAAGTTATAAAGCGATGTCTACGACGGGCTACGCCTACGCAATCCGCGTAAGTACATCCACTCTTCTTGCTAACGATAAGTACGATTGAATTGGGTGCAACTCGATCCAATTCTTTGAGCGTCAAACGTATAATCTGTGCATTGTCACTCAATGTACAGCAGTTTTCTTTTGCATGAGGTACAAATTCACTGGTTTTGAGGCAGGAGGCAGAAGGCAGGAGGCAGGAGGGAGAAGAATAATTTGATTTGCGAATCCTTGGTTCTGTACCTCATTTAGTTGCAAAGTGCTGTATCTAATTGGTAAGTAGAGATGTAGATAGTAGTCTTTGTATACTATATAAAGGGATAAAGACAGCGATCGCCTGGTGTGGATGTAAGCAATGCAACGCTTGATAGTAAAGTCATTGTAAAAGCAAGCTAGAACGATTTACCAGCCTTGGAGAAATTGCAGGGAAAGAAGTTTTGAGTGAGTTGTTTACTTTGTATTCAGAACCAGTGAGTGATTCGGCTGAATTCGGTCAAAACATGAAGTTGGCAAGTAAAACTTGATAGCGCATACTTTGCTTCGCCTAGAAAAGCATATCTTTAATTTAACTCTCCCGTAAGTTGTGAAATTTAATGTGACTTTTTTAATTACAAATTACAAATTTAATACCTTTTTTAATTACAAATTACAAATTTAATACCTTTGCCAATTTACGTTTATCTTTTTTTGCACTCTTAACGCCTGATCGGGTCATTGATGAAGTCGATTTAGTAGAAGAGATAATGACTAAAGAATTTCAGAGTCTCGACCAAGTTAATTCTGAGTCTGAGTCAGAATTGGTAAGGTAATGACAAATTCAGTTCCCTCACCAAGTGTAGAATTAACAACCAGTAAACCGTTATGTTTTTCTACCACAATAGAGTGAGCGATCGCCAGTCCTAAACCCGTACCTTTACCAACTCCTTTTGTAGTAAAGAAATGGTCAAATATTTTTTCTTTAACTCCTTCACTTATTCCGTTGCCATTATCAGCAATTGATATTTTTACATTCTCATCTACCACTGAGGTTGTAATTATAATCTGGTTGGGATTATCCTTAATTTCTCTAAAAGTCCGCCCAGAATTTACTTCTTCTAATGCGTCAATAGCATTTGCTAGAATATTCATAAATACCTGATTTAATTGTCCAGAAAAACACTCTAATTCAGGTAAATTACCATACTTAGTAATCACTTCAATGGCTGGACGTTGTTCATTTGCTTTCAGGCGATGTTTGAGAATCAAAATTGTGCTATCAATGCCTTTATGGATATTACAAGGTACTTTATAATCTTTATCTGCACGGGAGAAAGTGCGGAGACTGGTGCTGACATTTTTCAGGCGATCGCAGGCCATAACCATTTCATCAATCATTTTGGGTAAGTCTTCTAAGCTATAATCCAAGTCAATTTCTTCGGCGTGGTCTTTAATGTCATCATCTGGTTTGATTAAACTTTCTTGATAAAGTTTCAAGTGTTCAATAATATCAGCAATTGTGGATTTAGTTTGTTGGAGAGTAGCAGAAATAAAGCCCAAAGGATTATTCATCTCGTGAGCAACTCCAGCAACTAAATTACCCAATGCTGACATTTTTTCTGCCTGCACGAGTTGCGTTTGGGCTTGTTGCAAATCCAGCAGTGTGCGTTCGACCTGTTCTCGGGCTTCAGTAATGGCGGCAATTTGGGGCAGACTAGTCCAACAGGCGATCGCTACTCCCGCGAAGGCAACCGTCATTAACAAAATGCTAAACAACGCCACATGTTGCCCCACACCCACCCGATCTAAACCCGCCCTCACCCACCAGCCAATACTCACCGCACTGCACACTAAGCCGATTAAGATCATCACCTGAAATGCCAACCAATCTGTTTTGCTGGTATGGGGTTGCTGGTGATACCGTTGCATCCACCCATCGGCATGGAACAGGGAGACGTTCAAGCGCGGTAATTGAGTGCCTGCTATGCTCACCAGCCCAGGCAGGAGCAATCCAATGGCTAAGTCCTGCCAGCCCCATGCCAATCCGCCCACTACCAAAACAATCGCTTCAATGCCAAAGAAACCCAGCGACCACCAGGGCCATCGGGTTGCTGGTCGCCGCCGACTGACCCACTCACCTAAGTGAATTGCCATCATCGAAGTCAGATAGCCGGTGCCCGTCACCATCACAACCCGTTCCACATCGCCCCACCCCAAGCAAATTAGACTCAGCCCCAGGATAAAAATTAAACTGGGTTCAAACACTCCCCGGGGAGACAACACGGCAAATACGGGCGGTAAGTAGCCATCTTTGGCTAACTGATACAAGATCCGGGGACAGTTAGAAACAGCAGTCGCAGAGCTAAGGAGACACCCTGATGTAATTAGAAAGGTGACAAGAGCGGGGGCGAATGCGCCCCAGAAGGGTTGGGCTGCTGCCACTAGATTGAGATAGGCGCCATCACCTAATCCGGGCGCTGTGGCTAACCGCATTAAAACCCATGATCCACCAAGATAGACGATCGGAATCAATCCAGCAGTCACCTGCAAACACCGTAGGGTAAAGCTGGGTTGGAGGCTATCTGCCACAAATGAAGATGTCGTCTCGCAACCATAAACTGCATAGACGGCGATAAAGAACCATTTCATCCAATCAATCAGGGAAATGCTGCCTGCTCCCAGATCGGGCAGCACCCCAGGGCTAGTAGGGGCAAAACTCAACGAACCAATGCCTTGAATACAAAAGGTAAGAAGAAACCCGATCGCCGGAAATACAAAGAAAGAGTGCAAAATGCCTAGCGTGCGAGTTCCGCTAAAGGCAACGATAAAGGGCAGAACTGTAAACCCGATTCTGAGTAGAGTCTCTGGACAGGTAATGCCCAGTGGAGTCAGATTCGTTTTGATTAAATCGGTCAGAATAATCGCATCCATAGGCGGAACAGAGACCCAGCCGAGCAGGTAGCCAATCGCCCCATAGCGAGCCAAGTTTGGGAATCGGTGGAGCAAGCGGGTCATATAGTTTGGGGTGCCTCCAGCGACCTCTAGGAAATATGTTCCTAACCGCTTAACTTGGAGGTTGAGCAGTATGCCAATGATGGTTCCAGGCAACCACACGCAGAGCGCCTGCGGGCCTAGTGCAGCATGTATAGCAGGAGCCGTCCCTAACCATAAAAGCAAACCGCTAAAACCAAACCCCCAAGTTTCTTGTGAAGTGAGACTTCGGCGCAGGGGAGGCATTGAATTCGCTTGCTCATTCATAATTAGCACAGAAAAATAGGGAAAATAAGGACGTAAGCTCAGTCTTCCCTAAAATCCACCGATTGCTTCATCTGCGATCGCAATAAATACCGCAATTAGTGAGTAATGTTGCAAAGTAGACCGCTCCCGTCATGAGTTAGACCGCTCCCGAAGTTACGGGAGCTACTCCCATAACTTCGGGAGCAGCTCCCGTAAGTTGTGGAACCGCTACAGTTGCAATATTGATAACTACAGCTTAAGTATAGTGACACCAACTTCAATATTGCTGATGATACTCTAAGCATTCAAAGGTAAGGGCGCACAGTCATGCTTTTATACCGCGTATTACATCCAAAATTTTTGTATTTTCCTTATTGTGCCAAAATCCGAAATATTGCATAGCAAACTTGTATAAAATTTCAGTGATACCACTTCTCTAAAATCTGTCACTAAATTCAAACCCCCAAACCCAGATTTCATCTGACTTTCTTAATTACGAATTACGAATTAGTGATTATGCCGCCAGACTACTCCGGTAAAAATCTTCGAGGTCGTTCTTTTATAGGTCAAAACCTGACAGGAGTCAACTTTAGCAAGGCAGATATTCGAGGAGCAAACTTTACCAATGCTATCCTCAAAGATGCAGTCTTCACAGATGCTAAAGCTGGGCTACAGATACATTGGGTAATTAGATTGCTAATAATCTTACTTCTATTATCAGTATTATCAGGATTTGCTTCAGAGTACGTTATATACGGACTGTATTGCTTAATTGACCCTAACCAAACTTATACAAGAACGGCTAGTATCGCTACTTTAGTAGTACTTGTATTTTTCTTTTCTTTGACTATTTATAAAGGTTTAGATATATCTCTAAACATATCAATCTTTGTTAGTGCGATCGCTAGTTCTGTTGTCACCGCTACTATTAGCACCATTGTACATCTTCATGGTAAGAATATGAGCAATGGTGTTTCATTTGCTGGTGCTGTTGCTGCTGCTATTGTTGATGCTGGCGTTATTGATGGCGCTATCATTATTTTTGGTATGAATCAAGTTAATATTTATAATTTCGTTAGAATTGCTTTTATTGTCGGTTTTGCTGCTTTCTGTAGTTCCAATGTTGTAAGTGAAACAAGAGATAAAATTGATATTTTGTCTTTTCGTACCGTAACTGGTATAGTGATCGCCTTTATTATGTCATTAAGTATTTATATTGCATGGAATGCAATGAAAGGAGATGAAAGATATGACTTGATTCGTAAAATAGCAATAGCTTTTGCAGCTACAGGTGGAACCAGTTTTCGTAATGCCGATTTAACAAACGCTAATTTGACTGGCGCAACTCTCAAAAACACAGATTTCAGAGAAGCAAACCTGACAGGTACTTGTTTCTATAAAGCAAAAAAACTTGACTTAGCCAGACTTGACAAGACTATATTAACTAATCCAGATGTTCTCAACTTACTTGTCACTTGTGATGGTAGAGGAAAATCTTATTCTGGTGCTAACCTTAAAGGTGCTAATCTTAAAAATGCTAATTTAAAAGAAGCAAATCTAAAAGGCGCTGATATCGGTCAAGCCATGTTACAAGGAGCTTGTTTAGAGTGGGCAAACTTAACTCTTGCTCAAGCTGTTAGCACTAATTTTACCAACGCTAAAATGACTGGTGCTTGTATTGAAGCGTGGAATATTGAAAGTACAACTAAGTTAGATAATGTAGATTGTCGTTTTATATATCTTCTTGAAAACCCAAAGCCAGAAACAGATGACTACGAACGCCGTCCTAGCAATGGCAACTTTCAAACAGGAGAATTTACTAAACTCTTTGAAGAGGTTTTGAATACTGTTGATTTAATTTTCCGCAATGGCATAGACTGGAAAGCTTTTGTTAACGCCTTCCAAACAGTGCAAAACCAAAATGCAGATACAGAATTAGCTCTACAGAGTATTGAAAATAAAGGTGATGGCGTAGTAGTAGTTAAAGTTGGTGTACCTGATGGTGCTGATAAAGAAAAGATTCATAGTGATTTTACACAAAGTTATCAACTGGCATTGCAAGCTGTAGAAGAAAAATATAAAGCAGTACTACAAGCTAAAGATGAACAAATAGTTATCTATCGCCAACAAAGTGGAGAGATGGCAGAGATTGTAAAATTATTAGCCAATAAGCCGATTAATGTTCAAGTTGACAATAAAGTAGAAAATAAAAATATGACTAACAGCAATGATGCCAGTCGCAAAATTGAAATTGGTAGTGTTGGCAGAGATTTTAATGCCAGTGGTCAAGCTTTGAATTTGGGTGACATCAGCGGTACGGTAACAAATACCATCAATGAATTAGCAGCGTCTCCCGAACCTGATAAACCGGGAATTAAGGAATTGTTGACGCAATTGCAAGCAGCAATTGAGGCTGATACAAACTTAGCTCAAGAAGATAAAGTTGAGGCATTAGAACAGGTGAAAGCCTTAGCTGAAGCTGGGAAAAATCCTCAAGAGGGGGCGATGCAAAAGGCGGCGAAAACGGCTATAAAGATTTTAAAAGGAACAATTTCTAGTTTACCCAGTGCCACAAAGTTGGTTGAACAATGTAGCAATCTATTGCCGTTGATTTCAAATTTTTTGGGTTTAGGTTGATCCACTCGTGATTCAAATCGCAGGATAATATAGCGCTTCTTTGACCTCTCTCCAAACCTCTCTCCTAAGAAGAGAGAGGCTTTGAATCTTACTCCCCAACGCTAGTAGGGAAGGGGTTGGGGGTTAGGTCTCTATTGAACTCGACTGATAAATCGCACCCTTCGACCCTATTGAAGTCAGAGATTAAGGTAAAATTATAAGTAAAAGTATTAAGAATTTTAAAGAAGCTAATCAATGTCCAGCATTTCTCTTGACAAAAGTAACTCTCATGTCGCCGTTATTGGTGCAGGAATAGGTGGACTGACTGCTGGGGCATTATTAGCTCATAGAGGTTACAGTGTCTTAATTTTGGATCAAGCCCTCGTACCAGGAGGCTGTGCTTCGACCTTTAAACGCCAAGGATTTACCTTTGATGTGGGCGCAACTCAGGTGGCGGGATTGGAACCAGGGGGAATTCACCACCGGATTTTCTCAGAATTGTCAATAGATTTGCCACAAGCAACGCCTTGCGACCCTGCTTGTGCAGTGTATTTACCTGGGGAAACCACACCTATCAACGTTTGGCGCGACCAAGAGAAATGGCAAGAGGAACGACAAAAACAGTTTCCTGGTAGCGAACCATTTTGGCAGTTGATGGCAACTTTATTTGCTGCTAGTTGGGAATTTCAAGGACGCGACCCGGTACTACCACCGCGTAATTTATGGGATTTGTGGCAGCTAATTCAGGCGGTGCGTCCGAGTACATTAATTACCGTACCCTTCACATTATTTACGGTAGGAGATGCTTTACGGTTATGTGGATTAGGAAATGACCGACGGCTGAGAACTTTTTTGGATTTGCAACTGAAGCTATACTCTCAGGTGGATGCAGAAGAAACAGCATTACTTTACGCCGCCACAGCGTTGAGTGTATCCCAACTGCCCCAAGGATTGTTTCACCTCCAGGGAAGTATGCAAGTATTAAGCGATCGCTTGGTACAATCCTTAGAGAGAGACGGCGGCAAACTATTGATGCGCCACACTGTAAAAGAAATCAAAGTAGAAAACGGCAAAGCTACTGCTGTTGTGATTAGAAATCAGAAAACTGGCGAAGTTTGGACAGAAGCAGCCGACCACATAGTTAGCAACGTCACCGTGCAAAACTTGGTACAGTTATTGGGAGAACAAGCGCCATCTGGATATAAAAATCGGGTGGAAAAATTGCCCCAAGCATCGGGTGCTTTTGTGCTGTATTTGGGTGTAGATGCCAGCGCGATTCCACCTGGATGTCCTCCCCATCTCCAATTTCTGTATGATGTCAATGGCCCCATTGGCGAGAATAATTCCCTGTTTGTTTCCGTCAGTCATCCTGGAGATGGTCGCGCACTGGAGGGGAAAGCGACAATTATCGCTTCTTCCTTTGTCGATCCCGCACAGTGGTGGCAAACTGATGATTATGAAGGACTAAAACAAAAGTTTACCCAAGAAGCGATCGCTCGTCTTGCCCAATACTTCTATCTCAAACCAGAAACTATTATTCATCAAGAAGCGGCAACACCGCGCACTTTTTCCCATTTCACAGCCCGTGATCGCGGTATAGTTGGTGGCATCGGTCAAAGGATTTCCACCTTTGGCCCCTTTGGGTTCGCCAATCGGACACCAATCGAGAATTTGTGGTTAGTTGGTGACTCCACCCATCCCGGCGAAGGTACTGCTGGAGTAAGTTATTCAGCGCTAACAGTAGTTAGGCAAATTGAGGCGTAAAGAAGGCAGATTTAACTATAATTGAAAACTCTGCCTTGATTGAAAGGTAAGTCATACTTATAACCGATGGCAAACACGACACAAAACTGGTCAAATTAAGTTAGTGTTGCGAATCTGGAGTAATGACAGACAGAGTTTTAATTATTGGTGGACGAGGGCGGATTGGTAGCAGTGTTGCTCAGGATCTCGCTACTCATACGCAGGCTCAAATTACGATTACTGGACGTTCTGCGGAGTTTGGGAAGGCTGTAAGCTTGTCTTCAGGAGGACAAGTGCAGTTTTTGGTATTGGACTTGGCAGAAGTTGACAAATTGCGAGATGCGATCGCAAACTCTAATTTAGTCATCCATTGTGCCGGGCCATTTCACTATCGAGATACTAATGTTCTCGAAAACTGTATTGCTGAAGGCGTTAATTATCTAGATGTTAGCGACCATCGGTCTTATACTAGCAAAGCTTTGAATTATCATGAAAAAGCTGCTGCTGCTGGCGTGACAGCAATTATTAATACTGGCATTTTTCCTGGTATTTCTAACAGTATGGTACGTCAGGGAATTGAACAATTTGAGCTACCAGAAAAGATCCATTTAAGTTATTTAGTTTCTGGTTCTGGTGGTGCTGGCATTACAGTGATGCGGACAACCTTTCTTGGGTTGCAGTATCCTTTTGAGACTTGGATAAATGGAAAATGGGAAATAGTCAAGCCTTATAGTGAAAGAGAAGTAGTTGAGTTTCCACCTCCATATGGACGCACTGGAGTTTACTGGTTTGATATGCCAGAAACCTTTACACTGCCCCATGCATTCCCATCAGTGAAAACTGTAATTACTAAGTTTGGTTCCGTTCCAGATTTTTATAATCATCTAACTTGGATTGCGGCACACGTTTTTCCCAAGTGGTTAATGCAGCGTCGTTACATGATTGAATTTCTGTCTCATGTCAGCCACTCAATGACAGATGTCACTAACAATTTTAGTGGAATTGGAGTAGCAGTTCGTTCTGAGGTTACAGGGCAGAAAAATGGTGAAACAGCCGTTTATTGCTCAACTGTAGTGCATGAAAATACAGCTGTGGCTTCTGGTTGTGGCACAGGTACTATTGCCCAATTATTGCTAGAAGGTAAACTCAAAATACCTGGAGTTTTTCCTGTAGAAGAAGCATTACCAACAAATTTATTTGAAGAGGTAATGCAAAGCCGAGGAATAAAAATTAATCACAGCTGGTCATAAGTAGTCTATCAGATAAGAAAGTAAAATCTCAGTCTACTTGAGCTATTATTCCAGAATTAGAGTTTTGGGCGGTAGTTAGTAAGCACGAAAATATTGGATTATAGAGATTCTCATTTTAAACAGGTACACGGGTAAGATTACACAATTTTGTGCTACTACTAAATCATTTGTGAACCACGCACGAGATCCTCGACTTTTCTAAGAAGTCGAGGATTTTAGTCTTGTGAATCAGATTACTATCAAAACTACAAATTAATATACCTTGAGGTAGAAGAAAGAACTGTACCTAAACACTTAGGATTCCTGTGAGCCTAAGATATTTAATCTATCTTCTACCTCAAAAGGCTTATAACAAAAAGATTAGGAGATTTTTTTCATGCAAAAAATTCTATTAAGTTTAAAACAAGCATTACGTTCAAGCTTTTTGGTTATTAGCTTGATGGTTTTTATCAGCTTGTCAGGTTCTTTCATTTTTGTTCAGCAAACTAGTCATGCAACTACTCTTGAAGAATTAAAACTAATACCTCCAGAGTATGAACCAAATTCTGAAGAAAAAATTAATCGTGCTAACGAATACGATCCAGGTGTTGGCATTCAAGAAGAAGACAGACAAACAGCTTATGAGCAAGCAAAAAAAGATTCAAAAAACCTCAATACTATAGAGAAGACTTACGAAAGAAATTTAAAGGCTGAACAAAAACAAAATCCCCCAGAAAGTTTTGGTGAAAAAGCGAAAGAAGTTATTGAAAAAGTAACAGGTAAATAAGGAACTGTAGCGACTTTCAAGACAGTCGCTACATCCAAGAAATCTTTTTACTCAAATTCATCTATTGTGGTGGGAGCAGTCTTTTTCTTGTTGTCAGCAAAATTGTGTTCATACCACTTCATTAATGGAGTTGCACTAATGCCATGCACAATTACCGAGGCTACAATAGTAGTGTAAGTTATCCAAGCAATTTGTTCGGCTGCCTCACCTTTCAAACCATGACCAAAGGCATAGGCTAGATAATATAAAGAACCAACTCCGCGAATCCCAAACCATCCAAATAACAACCGAGTTCCTGGGTGGAAGGTTCGGCGGCGTGAATCTAGAGGACGTTTGCCTATTGTGCTAATCCAAACTCCTAAAGGTCTGACGAGCAAGAATAACAAAACTATTACTAACACAGATTGCATAGCATAATTAAGTATTGGTTTCAATAATAATATTGAACCCAATAGTAAAATTGTCCCAACTTCCAGTAGTTTTTCGATTTGCTCAACAAATTCTAATTGTTCTATCGGTTTTTCAGAATTTCTGTAACTGCGTTGGACAACTAAGCCAGCAACAAATACCGCCAAAAAGCCATAGCCATTAACCATTTCTGTTAATGAATAAGTTAATAGAATTGTGCTGACAGCAATAAAATCTTCCATTAACTCATCGGCAGCACGGCGTTTTTGAACTTTTTTTTCAATCCAAACTATAGATTTGGCAACAACAATTCCCATAATAATGCCAGATGCGATCGCCCAGATTAAATCAACTGTAATCCACTGTTTAAACCAGTTACCCCAGTTGTCATCTTTTAAGGCATGAAGACCAAAATAAACAAAGGGAAAAGCTAAAGCATCATTTAACCCACCTTCAGAGGTTAAACCAAATCTCAACTCATCTTGGTCATTTATACTGGTCAATTGTACTTCTGATGCTAATACTGGGTCTGTAGGTGCGAGAATTGCTCCTAATAAAATTGCTTCTCCCCAATTCATTCCTAAAAACAATTTACCCACAACAGCCAGAGCAAAAATTGAAATTGGCATCAGAAATACAATCAATCGCACTGTAATATCCCAAACCCCCAACTTTAGAGGCCGAACAATTCTTAAGCCGCAGCTAAACACAGAAATAATTACGACAAGTTCTGTTATTCTCTCCAGCAGTTCGGTATTAAAAACGTCATCTCGGCGTAATTGAATCAGTCCTAAGCCATAAGGGCCGAGAAAAATACCAACCACTAGGTAGATGATGGCAAAAGAAAGGGGTAAGCGAGTAATCCAACCCGACCCTAAAGTTACCATCATTAAAAGCAGACCAATTACAAATAGGTCAATAATATAGATATCTACCATATAGCGATTTACATAAATATAAGGTGTTGCTTTGTAAGCTTAGTTGCAATACCTTTGTATTAGAATTTATCTATAGGCAGATTTTCTAGGATTAAAAATTTAGAGACATCATTAAATTGCAGAAGAAAGGAATAGATAAATTTGGCGCTGGCTTTGCTCATCGTAGAAATCGTACTTTGATTATTTGTCAGAAATCCTTTAACTAATCGTATGTAGCACGGGAATATAGCTAAGACACACCTATACGCTTTTAGAAATGGTTTATAAGCTAAATGACATCTAATCCAAAATTTATATCACTCTTGTGGCATAAGCCGAAAAGCCTACGCTAATTATGCAAGTTAAATGTGGAACAGCTTAATTGTGTCCGGTTAAAGGGATTTTTGGGCTTTCTGCTCTGCATAGATTAGGGAATATAGCCAATTAGACGGAAATGATATATTTCTTACTTTCTGACTTGGACATCGCCAATTTAGTACAAATATACTATAATAGGTATAGCGTCCACAAAGCCTAGCCAAATGCATAATGGCTCTGTGAAAACCTTCTGGAAGATGGATTCAAGGGTTAGTTCGATGATGAAGCATTATATTCTCAACCTCAATCCGACTGCCAAGCATGAATGGGATCGGTGTATTTTACGTGACCCGCTGACTGCCAAACGCCCAGACATTGCTAAACTCATAGCCGAAGCAGTTGGTGCTGATACAGGTAGTTATTTGGTCAGCGTTAATATTGAAGTTCAAGTTTTGCAGCAAGCGGCAGTACCTCAAGCCGAACAACTCTCGCTTTCATTTCCAGAGGTGAGTGTGCCGTCACAACCACAACTGCGGGAAGCAGCTTGAGCTAAAGTGGAGAATTATAGCAGAAAATAATTAGCCTGCTTATGCAGGCTAACTTTATTAGCCGCAGACTTCAGTCTGGCGGCTAAATAAGTCATGGGTATATGGGCGGACTTAATCTTAAAAGACAAAATTAATAGTGTTATTCAAAAGACATCTCCAGAAATTAATGACAATCGACATTCATTTTACTCCTTTGTCTAAAGCTAATTTCAAAAACTTAAAAATTTAGCTCATACAGAGTGCAGATAAAGATGAATGAGGTTTAATTTTAAAAGTTTTTGAGAGTTTATTTCAGCGAAAGAAAATTTAGGAAAAAATTGTAATAAATTAGTAGAAAATAATTGGTATACCTGCACTTCAGACATCGCTTTTTCTCCCCTAATTCAATAGATTTGGACTATAATATATATATAGCTTCCACCAAGCTGAGTTAAGTGTAAAACTGCTCTGTGATAGCCTTTTGGTAAATGGATTCAAGGGTTGGTCTTATACTTAAACACTACATTATTGACCTGAGAGGAAAATTATTAAATGATGCAACTGAGTCATTATCCAGGTGCGATCGCACAAGCTGCCCAACGGGCTAATGAAATAGATTCTCAGTTGATGGCAGTGCAGCATCAAGTTAACCGATTTGAAGGCAATGCAGACCGCACTGCCGCCTTTGAGATGGATTTGAAGAATGATGCTCAACGCAAGGCTCGCCGCTTTGAGGTGTTGCTTGTGAATCAGGAATATCAGAAAGCAATAGACACCCAAATTCGATTAACTGTCGATAAAGCAAATGCCATCGCCCATTTGGAATATCTGCGTAACCAGTTTAGTGTAGCTAAGTTGGAAGCAAGATTAGCGATCGCTCAACAACTCTCTGATTTTGAGTCTCGTGAATTAGTTGGTTTATAATTCAACTCCTGATCTTTACGCATATCTGTCAAATCTCTTGCTTGCTAACTATCCTGCCTCGGAATCAGCTCCGAAGCTAAGTCAACCCCTGCGGGTAAGTCAAAAGTCAAAATTGAAGACCCCACGGATAAATCCGGGGTCTTATATACTTTTTTTCTTTGGTCAAAGTATTAAGTTTTAGTTATGTATACAGGGGTGTTGTATCAGTATAGAGTCTAACCGAAGTTACTAAGCCTGTTTCGTGGCGATCGGTGATAGCTACCGCCCTAACTGTTATGACTTTTTGATCGTTGCGTTTGTAATGATTTAAGGCTTCAAGGACAAAAGACGATTCGGTGCCGTAAATATTCAGTAAGTCGTGAGTCAAGGTATCGAAGGTAATCCAGTATTCAGAAAGACTTTGTAAAATGGCAGCTTTACCCTGGATAGGAGGATTATTGTTAGATTGCATGACACAATCATCTGCCAGAAATGTACCGTAAACTTCTATATTTTTAGTATCAATAGCCTGCAAGTAGGTGAGATACCACTCGTAGGTCTTGGGTGAAAGCTGGTTAATTGTAAGCCTATCAGTTTTCATGAGTCACTTATCCTTGACACCTAACGAATTAATCGGATTATCTCACGAGCGACTCATAACACTTAAACTTTGGAATCTAGATTACATATTCATAAAGTTCTTATACCAATTTTTTATAAAGCTGCATAGAATTCGATCCCCCCTAGCCCCCCTTATAAAGGGGGGAACCAGAAAAACATATCAAAGTCCCCCTTTTTAAGGGGGATTTAGGGGGATCTAGATATGTGTAACTTCACATT